>NZ_CAUYTL010000006.1:0-111051 GCF_963575615.1 Listeria rocourtiae subsp. hofi
CTATTGAACCGCCGTATACCGAACGGTACGTACGGTGGTGTGAGAGGTCGGAGCCTAACGGCTCCTCCTACTCGATTGGGGATTTCGGACTCTTTTTCTAGCACGAATGAGCTCAGGTAAGGCACCAGATCCTAGTATGACACCAATGATAATTAGAATAAAGCCAAGAATTTGCATTAAACGGATTTGTTCATTTAGAAATAAGGCCGCGCCGATGAGCGAGAAAAATGGATTGAGATTCATAAAAATAGCTGTTTGGGATGGGCCGATTTGTCCGACTGCAAAGTTATAAATTAAGTTTCCAAATGCTGTTGCAAGTAAAGCTGAGGTGAGGAATAGTAGCCACATAGATGGTGAATGACCGCTCATTTGGGCGAGGCCGCCTGGTTCTTCAATAAGACTTGTGAAAAATAGTAAAATGGAGCCGATTAGTAGCATATACGCGGTCATTAGACGTGGGTCGAGCGAGCCGGAGATGCGTTTGATTATGATGAAGCTAAAACATTGGGATAGGATTGCGATGAAGACGTAGATGTCTCCTAATGAGGCACCTGAGAGTCCTTGCCCACCAGTCAGCACGATGAGCGAAACGCCGAAAAGTCCAGATACAAGGCCGATTAGTTGTGGCATAGAAATGGCTTCACGTAAAAAAATAACGGCTAATATAGCGGTTAGAATTGGACCGATTCCTAAGATAAGGCCGCCATTTGTCCCTGTAGTCATGGTTAGACCTGATGCTAGGAAGTAGTGATGTAGAAAAATATTGAACAGACTTCCTGCAAATATGTATAAAAATTCGCGATGTGTCGGGAGTCTGAATTTTCCGATGGCCAATAAAAAAAGGAAGACAGCGATTGCGGCTGTAAATATTCGAAAGGATGTCATTGTGATAGGCGGGAAATGGGAGACTAGAATTTTAGTTGCGGTTACGTTTAGTCCCCAGCTTGCCATGACGAGAACTAGTAGTAGGTAGAGGGTTGTTTGTTTTTTTCCGCTTTGCATGTTGGTATGAGCCTTCTTTCTTGGTTACTGTATAACAGGTAGTATAGCATAATAAAACCAAGCAGAGAATACCTACCTACTTGGTTTTATTGGTTATTCGACTTTTTTGCGGTCGCGCCAGTTTTTTCCTCGGACGATGATAACGTCACATGGTGCATGAGAGGCGATATAGGATGATACGCTACCCATGATAAACTCTTCGGTTGGCGTTAATCCGGTAGATCCGACAAGTACTAAATCGGGTTCGAATTTGCTGATAAATTTTTTCACAAAAGTTGTTTTTGGCGTTCCAAATTTGACGAATGTTTCTACATTTTCGACGCCGAGTTTTTCTGCTTCGGTTTTATAGATTTCGACAAGACCTTTGCCGTATTCTTTGGCTTTTTTTGCGTATGTTTGCTCGTAATCGATAAGTGGCGCGATTCGACGAACATCTGCGACAAAGCCGATTCCGAGTACTGCTCCGTCTCTTTTTGCAATTTGAATACCTCGTTTTAGAGCTTCTTCCGCTTCATTGGAGCCGTCCACACCTACTAAAATCCTATGATAGATTGTCATTTGACTTCCCATCCTCTCTACGTTGGTTTCCCCTTAGTACCTCCATACCCATTTTTTCGGTGGATAACGCGTATTTTTTGGAGAATCGGATTTATTTATGGTACACTTGTGGTGAAAAACGAATAGTTGGAGACTGGGGTGCGACACAAGATAGAGCGATATTTTGTCCTTTTTAGTTGGATGAAAATTATGCTTTGTAAATCGAGCGAAAGCGAACGCTTGCCGCCGATTTACCCTGTGTAGCAACCAATCTCTTATACTGGGGGAGTCTTACTTAAGACCGAGATATGAATATTAATTCATGGACCCTTTGAACCTGTTGAGTTAGCACTCGCGTAGGGAAGTATTGGGAACTTGATGTAAATATCATGACGCCTTTTCTTGCGCTATTGCTAGTGCCGGGGAAGGCGTTTTTTTGTATGAAAAAAGGAGGAGATGGAATGATGCGGTTTTCGGAAGTATTGCGTGCGGAGAATCAGGAAGTATGGCAAAAGAGTAAGGATCATCCATTTGTGAGGCAGTTGGTGGATGGGAGTTTGGATAAGGCGGCGTTTCGTTACTATTTATTGCAGGATCATTATTATTTGACGCATTATGTGAAGGTGATTGCGCTGGGGGTTGCTTATGCGGATGATTACGTAGCGATGATGGAGCTTAGCAAGTCGCTTGCGTCTTTGGAGAAGTCGGAGCTTGTGATGCGGGAAAAATTTTATCCTTATGTGGGTATTGGGACGGCGGATTTGATTGAGGTTGTGGCGAGCCCGGCGGCTTATCATTATACATCACATATGTATCGGTTGGCAGGATCGCACTCATTGGGCCGTATTTTAGCGGGAATTTTGCCGTGTTATTGGTTGTACTGGGAAATTGGTGAGCAGTACGCGGATTACGTTAGCCCGGAGCCGTTGTATCAGTCTTGGATGGAGATTTATCAGGATGCGGGCTATGCGGAAGGCTTGCAGCGACAGATGGATTTGCTGGACAGGATTGCGACTGGGTTGACGGATGATGATTTGGTGGAGTTGCGGGAGGCTTTTCGGATTAGTAGTTACGCGGAATTGGCGTTTTGGGATATGGCATACAAGCAGAAAACGTGGGATGGGAGAGGTGATTTGGATGGCGAATTGGCATCTTATTGAGGAGGTACGGACGCGAAATCCGTTGGTGCATACGATTACGAATTTTGTGGTGGCGAATGACTCAGCGAATGGTTTGCTGGCGATAGGGGCGTCTCCGATTATGGCGGTGGCTATTGAAGAAATGGCTGAACTTGGCGGAATGGCAGATGCAGTCGTAATTAATATTGGCACGCTGGATAGAGGATTGGTGGCGTCGATGTTGGCTGTTGGAAAAGCGGCAAATCTGGCTGGAAAACCGGTTGTTCTGGACCCAGTAGGTGTTGGTGCGACTTCATTTAGGCAAGAGACGGCGCAGTTATTATTAAAGGAGATACAGTTTGCTGTGATTCGTGGGAATTTGGGAGAGCTGGCGAGTATTGCTGGTATTTCGTGGCAGGCGAAAGGTGTTGATGCGGGGTTTGGAGATGCTTCGCAAGCGGCGGAGATTGCTTTAAAAGTGGCACGCGAATACCGGGCTATTGTGGCGATTAGTGGCGCTGTGGATACTATTTCGGATGGCAAGCGTGTGATAACGATTGAAAATGGAGATGAACTTTTACCGAAAATTACGGGTTCGGGTTGTTTATTGAGTTGTGTGATTGGTGCTTTTGTTGGTGTCACAGATGATTATTTGGATGCGGTTGTTGTGGCATCAGCGAGTTATGCTATTGCTTCGGAGTATGCTGTGAAAAGATTAGAGCGGAGATTGCCAGCTTCTTTCCGCGTTGCATTTATCGATGAGTTGGCAGTATGGGACGGACATAATCAGGAAAAAGTGGCACAGATAGAGGAGGTTCCGCAATGATATTTCCACAAGCAGTTACGATTGCAGGGTCTGATAGTGGCGGTGGGGCTGGGATTCAAGCGGATATTAAGACATTTCAGGAGCGCCGTGTCTTTGGGATGTCGGCAATTACGGCGATTACTGCACAAAACACGCTAGGCGTTCGTGCGATTCATCCAATTCCAGTTGATATTCTGGCGTCACAGATGGAGGCGCTAAATGATGATTTCTCGATTACAGCTGTCAAAACGGGCATGTTGGTGGATGAGGCGACGATTGATACTGTTGTTTCTAGATTACGGCGCTTCAATTGGGGTCCGCTAATCGTTGACCCTGTTATGATAGCTAAAGGGGGCGCATCGCTCGTGAATGATGATGCGATTAAGTCTATTCGCCAAAATTTGCTGCCACTCGCATCGATTGTAACGCCGAACATTCCCGAAGCAGAAGCGCTGACAGGTATGAGGATAAGAAGTATAGAACAAATCGAAAAAGCCGCGAAACAAATTCAAAAATTAGGCGTTGAGACGGTTATCATCAAAGGTGGGCATAGTGAGAATAAGCAAGAATCACGAGATTATGTTTTAGATGAGAATGCAGCATTTTGGCTAGAGGCGAAAAGAATAGACACGGAGCACACACATGGAACGGGCTGTACTTTTTCAGCATGTATAACGGCTGAACTTGCAAAAGGTGCAACGACGGAATACGCGGTTCGTACAGCAAAAGCATTTATCACGCGTGCTATTTCGGATCCGATTTATATTGGCCATGGACATGGGCCGACTAATCATTGGGCGCATCGGAAGGAGAATACGTGACATGTTAAAAATCTATTTTATCGCTGGGACGCAAGATGTTCCTAGGGACAAGCTACTACCAATTTTGGAAACATCGCTGCAATCAGGTATTACCTGCTATCAATTTCGTGAAAAAGAGCTTGCGAATCCTGATGAAATCGAACTGCTTGCTAAATCATGTCAGAAACTTTGTCGCAAGTATAGCGTTCCTTTTTTTATCAATGATGATGTGTCGCTGGCACTAAAGATTGGAGCGGATGGTATTCATGTGGGGCAGGATGATATGGCGATTTCGGATGTAATTGCAAGCTGTGCTGGAAAAATGAAAATTGGGCTTTCTGTCAATACGCTAGAACAAGCAAAGAACGCAACAAAGTATGAGCAATTGGACTACATTGGTGTTGGACCAATTTTTGAGACGAGTTCGAAAGTTGATGCAAAACCGACGACTGGTTTGGAATTGCTACGCGATATTCGCCAGTCTGGAATTACTTTGCCAATGGTTGCAATCGGCGGAATTACATCAGGACAAATGAAAGAGATTAGGAAGGCTGGAGCACAAGGCGTGGCAGTTATCTCGGCAATTACTCGTTCGGAAAATATAGCGCAAACAGTTGCCAATTTTAAATGAGAATAAGCGACTTTTCTTGAAAACGGAGAAAAGTCGCTCATGTTTATTCTACTGATTTTAAAGCTTCAATCATGTCTACACGTTTTAATTTGATGTGCATAACAATCATGACGAGCGTTGAGAATAGCAGCGTTAATATCGCGGCGTAAACGTAACTCATCGCGTGAATAGTCGGGCTGAACATCAGGATGTCAACTTCTGCTGTTGAGGTGACGAAACGATGCAGGAAAGTACCAAGAACAAAGCCGACGACAATGCCCATCATGGTTAAAATGAGATTTTCACGATAGACGTACATCGTGACTTCTTTTGGATAAAAACCGAGTACTTTGATGGTTGAAAGTTCGCGAATTCGCTCGGAAACATTAATGTTAGTCAGGTTGTAAAGAACGATAAAGGCGAGCGCTGCGGCTGAAATAATTAGGACAACAATCACGACGTCAAGGCTATCCATTGTACTTCCAAATGCGTTGCTTGCAGTATTTGTATATGTGACAGCGAGCACGGCTGGATTTTTAAGTAGCTTCTCTGCAAAGTTATCCTGCCACTTTTGATTTGTATTGTTAAGCAGAAGAAGCTGTGTGTTATATTCCGGCTGGCTATTGAAAATTTGGTTGTAATACGTCGGCGTCATGTAGATATAGTGCATGGCGTAGGTTTCTGTGATGCCCGTGACCTTGATTTTGTAACTATTATTGTCGCCGTCTTTGATAGTTAGTGAGTCGCCTGGTTTGACGCCATACAACTTAGCGAGTTTTTCTGATAAAACTGCACCATCATTGGTTAGTGGAACGGTTTTATGTGTTTTACGATCGCGTAGCACGACATAGTTGCTAAAATTGTCTAGTGTTTTTGGTGTAATGAGCGTGGCGCCTTGATTTGCCACGCCTTTTTCGATTGCCGTCATATTTTTTTGAGAAACATCAAGTGCACTTTTGATATTTGGTGTGTTATCGATAATCGTGTTGTAATCCTGAAGAGGCGTTTTTGTTGCATTACTATCTAATACGACAACCGCGTCATACTTCATAATTTGGTCGTATTGTAGTGGAACGATATCACCAATTGAGTTTTTGAGACCGAATCCAGTGAGCAGAAGCGCTGTACAGCCAGCCACACCAAGAATTGTCATCAGCATCCGTTGCTTATAGCGGAAAATATTTCGGGCCGTCACTTTACTCGTAAAATTCATTCGTTTCCAAATGAAAGGTACCCGTTCCAGCAAAATTCGTTTCCCGTTTTTCGGCGCTTTTGGACGCATCAGGGAAGCCGCGTTTTCTCGTAATTCGGCGCGACATGATACGAAAGCCGTCAAAGTGGTGCAAAACAGCGCCACGGCAAGTGAAATCAGGCTGTAACTCCAATACCAAGAAATATCAAGCGCCGGTAAATTATAAAGTGAGCCGTAAGCCACAAAGATGATTTGTGGAAATACTTGAAACCCAATTATGAGCCCAATCATAGTTCCCGTAAGGCTGGCAAGCGACCCGTATACGAGGAATTTAGCGATAATATCAACGTTGCTATAACCAAGCGCTTTTAACGTACCAGTCTGTGTTCGTTGCTCTTCAATCATTCGCGTCATCGTTGTCAAACAAACAAGTGCTGCAATCAAAAAGAAGAAAACAGGAAAGGCGGTGGAAAGCGATGCAATCCGATCTGCATTATCTTTATATTCCGTATAACCTGGATTATCCGTCCTGTCACTAATAAAATACTTCGGTAAGTCTAGCGCGTCCAGTTTTTCCTGCGCAATTTGGAGGTCTTTTTTCGATGTAGCAATTTCCGAAAGAGCCTTCTTTTTCCCTGCTGCAAAAGTTGCTAAATTTGCCGCATAGGTCGCTTCCCCAGCGTCTAGTTCGGCTTTTGCGTCCGCAAGTTTAGCGTCACCAGCTACTTTTGCATTGGCAAGCTTCTGTTTCCCAACATTTAGTTGTGCCATACCATCTGCGTAATCCTTTTTGCCTTGAGCTAATCTATCCTTCGCTTCATTAAGTTCGCGTTTTTTAATAGCTAGTTCCCGTTGTTTGTCAGCGAGTAGCTGGCGATTTTGGTTAATTTCTTTTTGTGCATCTGCGACTTCTTTATTAGCCATCGCAAGTTGATTCGAGGCCTCATTTTTCAGGCGATTTAGTTGTGCTTCTGAAAGTGTGCCATCAAAATAGGATTGGATATATCCACCAAGTTCGGGATCAAACGCGTTCGCATTATCAATAATTTCCTGTTGTGTTTCCTTATCTAAATCAGCAATCGGAATATCGCCAATGGTGTAGTCTTTCACTACATCATATAAGCGTTGAACCATTGCGAGTTGTTCCTTGTTTTCATCAAGTGTCATTTGCCCATCTTCAAGTTCTGATTGCGCCTCGTTCAACTGCAATTCTGCGTCTTCAATCTGCGCCTCACCATCTGCAATTTTGCGTTCCGCTGTTGCAATATCTTTCTTAGCCTGCGCGAGTTTGGCGGTATTTCTATCAATTTCTGCTTGAGCGTCTGCAAGTTTGGATTCAAGCTCACGCTTTCCGTTGTAATACTCCGCCCAGCCCTGATCTAACTTCGCGCGCGCCTCATTTAATTTCTGCTGGTTCTTCTCGATTTCAGCAAGGCCATCCGCGATTTTTTGACGTCCCTCATCGATTTTCACCTGACCATCTTCTTGAATCGCGTTTAAGCGCGCGGCTGGCTGTCCTGCAAGTGCCTTTTTTACGAGTGACTTATTCTTTTCAATCGTCGAGTCATATTCATCGCTATAAGCTTCTGACTTCGCCGTATTATCGAACGTCATAAGTGCGGTCGAGTAATATTTTGAATCGAAATCCACCTCAGGAACAACTGCAAAAATATCCGCGCGTCCATTTCCAATCTTGGAAGTACCGCGAGTTCCTTCCTCGATATAAGCCGCCGAAGAAACCATCCCAACAACTGTAAATGTAGTTTTATGGAACTGGCCCTTCATAGCGCTGCCATCACTATTCACAAACGTAACCTTATCACCAATTTTATAGTAATCGTTGGCTTTCTTGATGGAATCAATCGCAATTTCACCACTTTTTCGCGGTAACCGGCCTTTCTCGACCGTATACTTATTAATCAGATTATTTTGCGATAAAGAATACACCTTCGTAATAAGTAGCGAATCTTGCAACATCACATCTGCTGTATAACCAGGCTGGACCTGTCGAACGCCAGGGATTCCATTTAAGATAGCGATGTCATCTTGATTTATGCCGTACGTGGACTGTACTTGTAAATCCATCAAATTCTGTGAGTCATAATATTTATCAGCTGTGTGAATCATATCAGGACCAGTTGCTTTCAGGCCTACAAAAAAGGCAACACCGAGCGCGATTAGTAGGAAAATCGAGATAAATCTGCCTTTAGATTTTGCGATTTCTCGCCATATGTCTTTCCATAATGCTTTTTTCATCGGATTCTCCTTACCATTCAATGCTGTCAATCGAAACTGGATTTGCCTGAATTTTGACATCACGAACTTTGGCGTTATTAATCTCAATAATACGGTCAGCAATGGGTGTAATAGCGGTATTATGCGTTATAACAATCACTGTCGTACCAGTATTTCGACACGTATCTTGTAACAATTTTAAAACTGATTTCCCGGTGTTATAATCAAGCGCACCAGTTGGCTCATCACAAAGCAATAATTTCGGTTGTTTAGCAAGGGCACGCGCAATGGCAACTCGTTGCTGCTCCCCGCCTGAGAGCTGGGCAGGGAAATTATCCATGCGTTCTTCCAAGCCAACCTGCTTCAAAACAACCTCGGCGTCTATCGCGTTCGGCGAAATTTGCGTCGCGAGTTCTACATTTTCCTTCGCAGTCAAACTTGGCACTAAATTATAAAATTGGAACACAAACCCAACATCTTTTCTTCGATATCCTGTCAATTGTTTGGCATTAAAAGCTGCAATGTCTGTCCCGTCAATATAAACATGCCCCTCATCGCTCATATCCATTCCACCCAAAATATTGAGCACAGTGGACTTTCCAGCGCCAGAAGGACCAACAATAATCACAAATTCACCTTGTTCAATTTGAAATGTAATACCATCATTTGCCGTTACTATTTTCTCGCCTAGTTGATAGCGCTTATATATCTGATCTATTTCGACAAAAGCCATTTTAGCATCCCCATCCACGTGTTAATTTTCGAACATTAATATTTTCATTATAGCACAAAATTTTCAAAAAAACTCCCAAATTTAAAAATAATAAACCGCTTCATTCCAGCTATACAGCCAAATTGAAAACACATCTAGAACAAGTGTTCGTTTTTTCCTTGACTTCGGATTCAGCGGGGTTTATAGTAAGGTTACTCCTTAAAAAATGGGACAAGGGAGAGATAAACATGAACAAAAAAAGGCAGAGAGAAATCAACGTTCTATTCTCGCGGCTGGTTGATTTTCACAACGAACAAGACGTTTCATTTTACCAATGTAAAGGCACATGTTTTGTATGTCGTAAAATCAGAAATCTGAGAAAAGAACAGAAGAAATTAGAGAATAATGATGAGGAAGCAAGTGAAATCCGCACACAAGTATCTCTCATCAGCTACTTTTCAACTTACTCGAAGAAGCAATTAGCAACTTGGGACGATAAGGAAAGGCGGCACCTATATGAATCAATTTTAACCAAAATAAAGCAGTCTTAGGGGGAACATAATGAATGAGCAAATGCAAAGAAGCCGAGCGATTATTGTTCAAGTACAACACATTACTACTAAGCCTACCAAAACGAAGCATGCCAAGACGAACGGAACAAAACGAATTGAGACTAACCAAAAAAATCTCCGAAGAACCAGCATATATCGAAATTAAGCGAATAGCAGAAGCGATAAATAAGCTAAACAGTGATCAACGGGAAGTCCTTTTAGCGAAATACATGTCGCGACGCAAGCTGACTAATATTGAGGTGTACATGAGTATAGGGTGGAGTGAGTCTCATTACTATCGATTAAAGAAAGCAGCATTAGAAGGATTTTTAATGGCATATGAAGCCGAGCAATTAGTATTTATATAAGTTAAGGAGAATCATACTTGAAGGGGAGGTATGATGGAGATGGAGAAGAAAAACTACTATAGTTTGGAAGTGATTATTACGGGACTAGAGAATTTAGTGGCGAACGCAACCGAAATCACATTTGGTATCCTTTTTATAGCCTTGTTAGTATGGATGATGCGCAAAAATGACGAACGGGAAGAGCGTTACCAAAGGACAATTGATAATTTGAGTGAATTAGCTAGCGAGATTAAAATCATCGAACAAGCAGTCAACGAGATGCGAGCAGATGTAATAGAGCTGAAAGTAAAATAGATACGAACAGCCTCGATGCTTCATCATGAGCACCAAGGCTGTACATATAGTTTATTTATGAATGTCTCGTGGTTCTAAGCCTCTGCGGAAGACATCGCCAAGAACATTAAATGACAAGATAGTTAGTAAAATCAAGGCACCAGGGAATAACGCTAAATAAGTAGCGTCACCGATGTAGCCTTGCGCGTTGTTCAACATGCTGCCCCAAGAGGAATTAGGTTGTTGAACACCTAATCCTAAGAAGCTTAGCGCTGATTCGGTAAGGATGGCGGCGGCAATATTCAAAGAAGCCGCTACAACAATCGAAGGCATTGCGTTAGGGATAATATGGCGAACAATGATATGCCAAACTCCTGCGCCACTCGATTTGGAGTATAGTATGAATTCGCGCTCCTTTAGTGACAGAGTTTCTGCACGGACAATTCGGGCGACATCCATCCAAGATAGCAGCCCGATAATCAAGATAATATTTCCGATGCCCGGTTTTAAATAAGCATTCAAAATCATTAACAAGAAGAATGATGGAATAGACATGAAAATATCTAAGAACCGCATTAACAGACTGTCGACAATACCACCGAAGAAACCACTGATTGTTCCAGCTATCGTTCCCACAACAAGGGCAATTAACATAGCAAGGAAGCCAACAGTTAATGATACACGACCTCCATAGAGCACACGCGTGAAGTAATCGCGACCATGATCATCTGTTCCAAACCAATGCGAGCTGCTTGGTGGAAGTAGCTTGTCTTGAATAGATAGAGCATTTGGATCATATGGTGATAAGAATGCTAGACTACAAGCAAGCGCTAAAAAGACTAGTATTCCAATTGATATAAGTCCGCGTTTTTCACTTAATAAGAAATGCCAAAATGTACGTTCACGCGGTAGCTGTGCTTTTTCAGGAGGTCGGGCATTTTTAGGTTTTGTGAATTTACTTAAATCTGCTTTCATCATGTTAGCTAACCTCCCTTATACGTGGGTCAATGATAGTATAGGCCACATCGGCAAGTAAGTTACCAATAATTAGTAACAAGGCAGAGAACATTGTGATGGCCATAATCATTGGATAATCGAGTTGGAAAATAGCGTTGATTCCAAGAGACCCCATACCGGGCCAAGAAAAAACGCTTTCTGTGATAAAGGCTCCAGTGATGATTTGTGGCAAGTACATACCGAGAAGCGTGATAACTGGAAGCAATGAATTTTTAAGGACATGATCACGCATAATTTGTGCTTTAGAAAGTCCTTTTGCATAGCCAAACAAAACATATTCTTCTTTCAACTGATTGATCGTGTTGGATCTGACGTAGCGGTAATAGGATGCGCAACCTTGGAAAGTAAGCGCGGTGACTGGCAGGATTGCATGCTTTGCTATATCCCAGAATGATTCAACGCCAATTGTTCGCATTCCTAAACTTGGAAGCCAATGAAGGCGAATTGCAAAGACATCAATTAAAATCATAGCAAACCAAAAAATAGGAATCGAGATACCCACATAAGAAATAGCATTTAAAACTCGATCTAGTTTTGTATCTTCATAGGCTGCAGCTAGAAGACCAAGTGGAATGGATAAAAGCAACGTAAAAAACAGAGCAGTTCCCATCAAGCCAATTGTTGCAGGGAGGCGCTCGATAATTTGGCCGAGAACGGGTTGGTTATTGATTAAAGAGTAACCAAAATTTCCTTGAAGCACATTTCCTAGCCATTTGAAGTACTGTACGTAAATCGGTTGATCGAGACCTAGGCTTTGCCGTATCCGTTCGACATCTTCAGGATTCATATTTGGCGTGACAAAAGAGGAGATTGGATCTCCAGGCGCCAATTGAACTAATGCGAAGGATACTAGCGAGATAACGAATAGCATCGGTATAATTTGTAATACACGTTTGAAGATAGTTTGTATCATGAAGAAAAGCCCCTTACCCAAAAAATATAGTGAAACAACGTAAAGCCCTCACTGAACGGGAAAATTGGAGCTTAGCTTTCCCGTCAGTTTGGGGCTTCATTATACACATTTAGTTATTATAGCATGCAAGAGGCTACTTTTACTTAATATAAAGCTTGGATAGATCGCGGAACATTGTTACAGGTTGCGGTGTTGCTTCTTTTGTGCCTTGATATTTTTTGTCAATTGCAAGTACGGCATTATCATAGGAGATTGGATAAATCACAGCATCATCGGCAATTGTCGTTTGAATTTGTTCGTAGATGTTCTGGCGTTTTGTTTCGTCAGCCGTTACAGCGCCTTCGTTCCATAGTTTATCTACCGCAGGATTACTGTAATTCGAGTAGTTGTATGGTTCGCCTGTCATGTATAGTGTTTTATACGGATCAGGGTCATTACCCATGATGTAGCCACCAAGCATTAAGGAGTAAGCATCACTTTTACGGTCAAGTGTGATGTTATTCATCGCTGTTGGATCGGTTGGTTTTAGTTCTAGGGAAACACCGATGGATTTCAATTGTTCTTGGATGTAGAGCGCGATACTTTCTTGTGCTTTGCTGTTGTTTAGATAAATGATGTTGAGTTTATCAGAAGATTTATAGCCACTCTTCGCTAAAAGTTCTTTAGCTTTAGCTATATCTTGGCTATATGTTTCTACTTTATCGGTGAAGAATTTCGTGTTTTCAGTTAAGAAAGAGCTTGCAGGTTGTGCATATTCTTGTGAACCATAAGCTGCATCAATTAAATCTTTACGATCTAATGTAAGTGAAATAGCTTGGCGTAAGTCTTTGGATTTGAGAGCTGTGACATTTTGGTTAAATGCAACATAACTTAAGCGATTTTCTGGATAAGTTATAATATTGACGTCACTAGCTTTTTCAACTTTATTGCGTTCAGCAGGTTGAATAGATTTCAAGTTGATTTCGCCATTTTGTAAAGCAAGGTTAGCTGCATTTTGATCTTTAGTAATGCGATATGTTACTTTATCAAGTTTTGGTTTACCGTCAAAGTAATCGTCGAACTTCTCTAACGAGTAATATTCACCTGATTTATAGTTTACGAATTTATACGGACCAGATCCGACGGGCTTATTGTTTTTATCACTCTTACCGATATCGGCAACACCTTCAAAAATGTGTTTTGGAATCGGGAAGAATGTATTTAGTGTGTTTTCAAAGGCTGGTGCTACTTGAGGGAGTGTGAATTTAACAGTTGTTGCGTTCTCAGCGACTGCTTTCACAGGTTTATTATCAAATACCCAGCTTCCACGGAAAGGGCTGTTCTGTTTTTCATCAAGGATAGCGTTGACACTAAATACTACGTCATCGGCAGTGAGTGGTTTCCCATCATGCCATTTAAGACCGTCTTTTAGCGTGACTGTATACGTCAAATTATCAGCAGAAACATCTAGTTTATCCGCGAGTGCAGGTTTGCCGTCGTACTCCCAAAATAGTGGTGCGTAAAGAGCCTGTTGGATAGTAAGTGTAACCCGGTCGCTTGAATAAAGTGGATTAACAACTTCAGGGTCGCCTGGAACCCCAATAATGATAGAATTATTGTCTTTGGAGCCACTAGCACTGTCAGAAGAACTACCAGATCCTCCGCAAGCTGCTAATACCAATATTAAAGTTAATGTGAAAACGAATAAAATACCTTTTTTCATACTTTCTCCCCTTTTCTTAAGCGTTGACTTTTTAATTCTTACTCTATAAGTAGGAATTGGTTATACTTAAAATACCTTGATTCGGATTTAAAGTCAAGCTATTGTGACTAGATGATAAAACTATTTTTGGTGGCGTTGTTTTTGATATAATGATGGAGATATAGAAATGGGAGTAGTGATGCGAGTGATGGATTATAAAGCTGCTGTGGAAACACCTGCATATGATTTTCTAAGGAAGAATAAAGATTTGAATGGGATTGCTTATTTGGTGGCCAGTGGATCTCATGGTTATGGGACGAATACTAAAGCGAGTGATTTGGATTTGCGCGGTTTTTTAATAGAGGATGAGCGATATTTATACGGACTGCATAAGTTTGAGCAGTTTGAGGAGAAAGAGACGGACACAGTTATTTTCGGTGCGCAGAAGTTTATTAAACTATGTGCACAGGGGAATCCTAATATGCTGGAATTGCTAGGTGTTGAGGATGAGGAAATAGTTGTGTGTTCAAAGATTGGTAGAATGGTCAGGAATCATGCAGATTTATTTTTAACAAAGCGGGTTGAGCAGACGTTTGGAAATTACGCGAATGCACAGTTGAAACGCTTGCAAAATGCTTTAGTCCGTAATGAGGCATCAGAGGCAATACAAGAGCAACATATTTTAGAGACGTTACAGAGGCAGATAGGACATTTTGATAAGAAGTATGCGAAATTGGAGGAAGGTGGATTAGAGTTAAGGATCGAGAATGGGCAAATTGTTATGGATGCATCTTTACGTGGGTACCCGTTGCGTGATTTTGCAGGTATTTATGGTGAGATGCAAGGGACGATACGAACGTATAACAAATTAGGAAGAACGCCTCATCTAAAAGATTCACCACGACTTTATAAACACGCGATGCATTTGGTGCGAATGTTAGTTACTGGGAGGGATATTTTAGAGGGAAAAGGAATTATTACGAAACGGCGAGCGGAGAACGGTTTATTGATGATGATTCGGAATGAGGAATTGTCTTTTGAGGAAATTTTTGAGAAGGTTTCAGTTTTGCAAGAAGAGTTTGAGCAAGCGGCTAAGGAGTCGGAGCTTCCAGAGCAGGTGGACATGGATAAAGTAGAGGAACTGTTAATTTCGTTGTATAAATGAAAATCCCAGCATAGGAGCACTATGCTAGGACAGAGAGGTTATTTTAGTCGTCCTTTTTGCTAAACCAGCCTTTTTTAGCGCTTTTTTTGGCATCGTCCTCTGCTTGTTGGGCTTGATTTATTTCGCGAGCAACAAGATTTGCATCCATACGAATGACGCGACCGCCTAATTTGTTATTTACTAATTCGTTAATGTATTCATTGTGTTCTTCTTCTGCGATTAGGATAACACCAGTTTGATCCTCGGGTATTGTTTCCAATGTTTTTTCGAAAACGTTCATAGCGTCACGTATTTCTTTGGCATCTTGAGAGGAACCAATGATTGCGCCGGTCATCCAGCCTAACAGAACGCCTAGCGGGCCACCGAGGATACCTACTAGCATACCAATTAGACTGCCTTTCATGTTTTTATCGCCGCCTGTGAAATCTAGAAAGTCCTTGGCGTTTATTTTATGATTGTGATCGTGTTCTACGACCGCCATTTGCTCACCGTGAATTTTTCTTTCCGCGTGCATCGTTTTGATTTCTGAGAATGCTTGGTAGGACTTGCTTTCTGTTTCGAAGTTCATGATGAGTACTGTTTTATTTGTTTGTTTACTCATATTGAATAGCCTCCTAAAATTTTCTATGGAATATCGGCAATATACGCCTTGCTTTTAGTATACTCGTTCTATGTGTTAAAACAAAATGTTAACTATTTTTAGTTTTGTATGATGTGACTAGGGAAATGATTAATTAGGAAATGAAAGGTGGAGGAATATCATGATAGAAGGTTTCGAGGGAATTAATATCGCTGTAAATGATCCAAAAACGTTTGTCCTTTTTTACAAAGATCAGTTAGGTGTGCCTTTGGTGTTTGAAGGACATGGCAATTATGTCGGTGCCAAATTGGCTTTTTCTAGGAATGATCCGGGAATTATTGTTTGGGATAAAGCGAGTGGGGATGTGGCGGTACATGATCTTACGGAATTTGTTTTCCGCTCAGCAGATTTAGATAAAACGTATGAAACATTGAAGTTCAACGGTGTGGATATTCAGCCTCCTTTTTTAGCGGAATGGGGCGGAAAAGAGTTGCGTTGTGCTGATCCTGAGGGAAATAGCATTTTAATCTTAGAAGAGGCGTATTAATTGGATTTATTTGTTGATAGCTAGTTTAACGACTGGCTATTTTTTTTTGCCTAAAAATCAATTATTAATAGCTATTATATCATAATTATGATATAATAATGATAATATTATGATAAGAGGAGGGCAAGGAGATGCCTGAAATTAGACCCGTTTCTGACTTGAGAAATAATTTTACTGATATTTCCAAAATTGTCCACGAACGCAGTGAACCTATTTTTTTAACAAAGAATGGGCATGGAGATATGGTAGTGATGAGTATCGAAACATATGAAGAAATGTGCCAATATGAGACACGCACACTTACGAAATAAATAGGAAAATGGTGAGATATTTGGAGAGAAAGAGAAATTATCATGTGAAGTTTTTGACGGAGAAAGATGTTGCTTTAGCTGAGGAAGTTTGTGTGAGATGTGAAGACTATTTTTTGATGGAACAAGGCGTGGCAGCGAATACAGAGAACGCGCGTACCATTATTACAGAGATACCAAAGGGTAAAACCAAGCTTGATAAGTTCGTAATGGCGGTTCTTGATGAGGCGGATAAACCAATTGGCTTGATTGACGTAGTGGCTGATTTTCCGCGGAAAGGGCAGTGGATTATCGGTTTATTAATGTTGATACCCGAGGAACGAGGCAGTGGATTTGGAAAAGTGCTGTATCAAGTAATTAAAGACTGGGCATCGGATGGTAGCGCAGATTCGTTACGAATTGGTGTTCTTGAGGAGAATGAAGAGGCGCTTGGTTTTTGGTCACACCTAGGTTTTGAAAAGCAGGAAGAAAAGCGACAAACTTATGGCGGTAAAGAGCATACTGTCCATGTGATGGTTCAGAATATATAAGTTTGCAAGGGATACTTTGATTGTTGAAGTATCTTTTTGTATGCTGAAAATGGAGGTAACGTCGAGCATACAAGTGTGTTTTGTAAATACATCATTTTGTACGACTATTATCAAGGCTAGTATAAAAAAATATGGAAGGCGTAGGTCGTATGAGACGCTGCGCCTTCCATATTTTTAATGTGACTTGAGAGATTGTATGGATGCTCCGTTTATCAGTTTTGTTTCGATAATCATTTTTTGGCTGTTTTTTTCGTTGTTTTGAATTAATTTGAAAAGTAACTCGGTAGCAGCTTTTCCTAAACGTTTGGTGGGAATATCAATGGCTGTTAATGGTGGTGATAGGAAAGTCGACACGACACGATCATTGTAGCCAACGATGGAAAGATCTTCTGGTATTTGCAAGTTATGCTCAGCTGCTACTTTGTAAATACTAAGTACTTTTAAATCATCTGTGGCAAAAATGGCAGTGGGCCGATTTGGATGTGAAAGTAATTGATTTGCTGCGTTGTAAGCATCTTCGGCGGTATATCCGCTATCTAAAATCCAGTCGCGACGAATATCCAAGTTGTGATCAAATAGGCAACTACGATAGCCGGCGAGTCGATCAATAGAAACGTGATGATTCAGCGGTGCATGTAAGCAAGCGATATTTTTATGGCCATTTTTTATGAGCAGACTCGTGAGTTCATAGGAATCTTTGAAATTATCGGTATCCACTGAGTAGACGTTTTTATAGGTGCCATCGATTTTTCCAGTCACGACGATAGGAATATTGAATGGATCTAGTTTCTCGAAAAAAGTTTCATCGGCAGGAGAGCTTAACATGATAATGCCTTTAATCATTTTTTCTTTTATTTTGGCAATGCATTTATCGAGCTCATCATCGGTATTTCGAGATGTTTGCAGGATTAAATCGAAGTTCTGATCTTCCGCAATAGCCGAGATGGAGTGAATGATTTCTGAGAAAAAAGGATTTCCTGCTGTAGTCTTGGTTGGCCGATTTGAAATGACCATGATAGCGTCGAATCCAGAATTGGTTAGCGCTCGTGCTAGTTTGCTCGGTTTATATTGTAGTTCTTCGATTGCTGTTAGGACACGTTTTTTGGAGTCGGCAGAAATATTGGTTTGGTTATTTAGCACGCGTGAAACTGTTGATTTCGAGACTCCGGCGTGACGAGCAATATCATAAATTGTGGCTCCCATTAGTTGTTCCTCCTTGTTCTATCTTGATGAGACCGTTCCCATCGTTTTATATATCATGAATTCTATTCTACTCAATTGTGGTAAAGATGTCCAATGGTAAAGAAATTGCTATACATAAGGGTATAAAAACTTTTTGTATATGATATGTAAAAAATATCATTGACAGAAAGCGCTTTCTGTAATATACTCTTTTTGTGGGAGCGGTACCATAAAAGGAGGCAAAAAATGAATATTATTTTGAGGAGACTAGAAAGTATATATGGGACTGAAAGCGCTATATCAATGGAACAAGCGATTAGAGAGCGAATTCAAGAGGCCCAATTGAAAAAATTAAAGCAACGTAAGTCAGGCTGGGACCAAGAAGATGTGGTGATGATTACATATGGTGACCAATTTTGGGAGAAGGATCGGGCTACGTTAACGACATTCAAAAAGATGTATGATACTTACTTGAATGAGATGTTTGAGGTCGTTCATATTTTGCCATTTTATCCGTACTCTTCGGATGATGGATTCTCGGTGATTGATTACAAAAAAGTGAATCCGAAGCTTGGTGATTGGCAGGATGTTACCGATTTGACGAAATCAACGCGACTCATGTTTGATTATGTTTGTAATCATATATCTGCAAAAAGTGATTGGTTTCAAGGTTTTTTAAAGCAGGATAAACAGTATGATGAGTTCTTCGTGTCATTGCCACCGGAAACAGATTTGTCGGCAGTAACTAGGCCACGTGCAACGCCAGTTTTGACGGAGTTTGAGATGGCAAATGGTGAGAAGGAACATATTTGGACGACTTTTAGCGCGGATCAGATCGACCTTAATTTCGAGAATCCTAACGTGTTGTTAAAAATGATTGATGTTTTGGCGTTTTATTTAGAGGAAGGTGCGGAGTATATTAGGTTGGATGCAGTTGGGTTTATGTGGAAAGAGCCTGGGACGACGTGCATTCACTTGGAAAAAACGCATGAGATTGTAAAACTGTTCCGCGATATCTTGGAGGAAATTGCTCCGGGAACAGTGATGATAACGGAGACGAATGTGCCGCATAAAGATAACATTACCTATTTTGGAAATGGACAGGATGAGGCGCATATGGTGTATCAATTCCCATTGCCGCCGCTTGTGTTACAGGCGATACATACCGGTGATGGTGCTGCATTATCAGGTTGGGCGCGTGATTTGGAATTACCTGGTGAAGATGCTACGTTTTTCAACTTCCTCGCTTCGCATGATGGTATTGGTTTGAATCCGATTCGGGGAATTTTGCCGGAAGCTGATATTTTGGCATTGGTAGCGGATTTGGAGGATGAGGGCGCACTTGTCTCTTACAAACAAAATCCAGATGGAACACAGAGCCCGTATGAGATTAACGTGACGTATATGGATGCGCTAAATCGATTGGCAGATAATGATGATACAAGATTACAGCGATTCTTGCTTGCTCATTCGATTTTACTAACAATACCGGGTGTTCCAGCGGTTTACGTACAAAGTATTTTAGGTGCGCGAAACGATTTGGATGGCGTTGCAGAAACGGGGCATAATCGTTCTATCAACCGCAAAAAATACCCACTTTCAGAGATTGAGGTAGGGCTTGCAGATGAGAAAACATTGATGCACCGCACTTTTGAGGGAATTAAAGAATTGATCCAAGTTCGGAAAGGACAGACGTTATTCCACCCAAACGTACCGATGGAAGTTGTGGATTTAGGCAAAGAAATTTTTGCAATTAAGCGTGTAGGTGCTTCGGGGGACAGTATTCTTGTAGTTCATAACTTGTCCAATCAATCTGTATCGTGTGATGTTGTTGCAAATTGGGATATTTTAAAAGGTCAGCCGATTTCTGGGAGCGCTCCAATCGTGCTTGCTCCGTATGAATTCCGTTGGTTAACAAACAAAAACTAGGAGGGTTTAAGGTGAAAAAGAGAGGTTCGATTTTACTTGTTGTTGTGTTAATGTTAAGTGCAATTTTGGCGGCGTGTGGCGGTTCATCAGGAAGCGCTGATGATAAAGAAGTGACGATTGAGTTTATGCATTCTTCCGTTGAAAAGGAACGTCTTGATGTAATCAAAGAATTAGTAGCGAAATTTGAAAAAGAAAATCCAAACATTAAAGTGAAGCAAGTGCCGGTAGAAGAAGATGCGTTCAATACAAAAGTAGTGACATTGGCGCGTTCGGGCAAGTTACCGGCAGTTTTGGAGGTAAGTCAAGATTTTGCGAAAGTAATGGATAAAGATAAATTAATCGATCAAGCAGCAGTTAAAGATGTAATCAAAGAAGTTGGCGAAGATAGCTATTACGAAGGTGCGCTAAATCTTGTGCGTTCTGAGGATGGCAAAAGTTACATTGGTGTTCCGCTTACGGGCTGGGTGCAAGGTATTTGGTACGATAAGAAGGCTTTAGCTGCAGCGAATTTTGAGGAGCCAAAGAATTGGAACGACATTTTAACAATTGCGAAGCACTTTACGAATAAAGCGAACAAGAAATACGGTATTGCGATTCCAACAGCGGAAGGCGCGATGGCAGAGCAAGCATTTTCACAATTTGCACTTTCCAATAAGGCGAACGTGCTAGACGCGAAAGGCAATATTACAATCGATACGAAAGAAATGAAACAAGCATTGACGTTTTATCAAGAATTATCGAAATATACGATGCCTGGATCGAATGATGTAACGGAAATTAAGGATGCATTTATGAATGGAACGGCCCCAATGGCGATGTATTCAACGTATATTTTACCAGCAGTATTCACAGATGGTGACCCAAGCAATGTTGGATTTATCATCCCAGAAGAAAAAGAAAAAGCAGTATACGGAACCGTTTCAGCGTTAGCACTTTCAGACGGCCTAGATGACGCTCAAAAATCAGCAGGTAAAAAATTCGTGGAGTTCTTGTCACAACCTGAGAACCAAACGAAATGGGTATTAATGTCTCCAGGTGGGGCACAACCAGTAAATAAAGGCGTTATTGAAAACGAAACATATAAAAATAATGAAGTCGTGAAATCATTTGGTGCGTTATCAGAAGAAATCGCGAAATCGTTTGATGACATTCAAATTTTTGGTTTAGTTGACGGTAAAAACTTCACGAAGATGGGTGACATCACAAGCTCAGGAGTTATTGCGAAAATGGTTAATAACGTGACGGTTGGCGGTAAAGATGTCCAATCAGAGCTTGAAAAAGCGCAAAGCACGGCCGAATCCAATAACTAAGAATAAGGAGGCACTATGAAAACAAAAGCATATAAACGATCGGATGCCAAAATGGCGTTGGCACTGCTGTCGCCTAGTATCCTCTTATTACTTGTGTTAGTGGCGTATCCGATGATTTCTAACATTCAAATTAGCTTTTTAGAGTTACCGCTTAATCCGAATTTAGACTCTACTTTTATTGGGTTGCAAAACTATATTGATATTTTAACAGATGCCGAATTCTATAAATCATTGGCGTTAACGTTTGGTTATACAATTTTGGTAGTTATTGGTAGTACAGGAATGGGGCTTCTGGTTGCGATTTTCTTCAACCGGGAGTTCAGATTCCGGAAAACGGCGCGTTCACTTATTATCTTGTCATACGTAACGCCGTCGATTTCATTGATTTTTGCTTGGAAATACATGTTCAACAATAGTTACGGCGTGATTAATTTCGTAGGCGGCGATATTTTGCATCTATGGAAAGATGCACCACTATGGTTTGATAATCCCGTTTCAAGTTTCATCCTAGTCGTACTATTCGCGATTTGGCGCTACTTCCCATATGCCTTCATTTCATTCCTAGCTATTCTACAAACAGTGGATAAATCGCTTTATGAAGCGGCTGACATGGACGGAGCAAGCGTTTGGGACAAATTCAAAATTGTAACATTACCTGCAATCATGCCAGTTTTGGCGACAGTTGTGACATTGCGTGCCATTTGGATGTTCTACATGTTTACCGATGTATACTTACTGACAAACAAGGTCAATATTCTTGGGGTTTACTTGTATCAAACAGCCTTTGCATTCAATGACTTAGGTAAAGCATCAGCAATTTCAGTAGTTCTATTTGTCATCATCTTTGTGGTCATCATGGTTACAAGAAAGCGAGTGAATTTAAATGGCAGTAAGTAGTAAAAAAGCAAAACGGACAAAGAAAATAGTCTTTTATGTGAGTTTAGTGTTATTTCTCTTGTTCACGCTGTTTCCATTCTTGATTATGATGATGACATCGTTTAAGAGTCCAAAAGAGGCAATTTCCACAACGCCAACTTTTTTCCCTAAAGAATGGACGTTCCAGCATTATTTAGATATCTTTAATCCAGATATCTTCCCATTCTTAACGTATTTCAAAAATAGTTTCATTGTAGCTCTAATTGCTGCAGGAGTCGCAGTTGTCTTAGGGATTTTAGGCGCATATGCCCTATCAAAATTACGTTTTAGGGCACGTACAACGATCAATGCGAGTTTCTATACAGTCTATATGTTCTCAGGAATTCTGTTAATCGTTCCATTGTTTAAAATTATTTCTAGTGTTGGCTTGTATGACACAAGAACAGCGCTTATTATTACAATGGTTGTGCAGACATTACCAACAGCAATCTTTATGTTAATCAGTTATTTCGATACAATCCCAGTCGATATCGAAGAAGCAGCAATGATGGATGGTTTGAATCGAATGCAAATTATTTTGCGAATAATTGTACCACTTGCGATTTCAGGAATTGTCTCTGTATTTGTGTACTGTTTCATGGTAGCTTGGAATGACTATCTGTTTGCATCGATTTTCCTATCGGACTCAGAACTATTTACACTACCTATTGGTCTGAACACACTGTTTAGTACACCAGATTACATTTGGGGTCGCATGATGGCAGCATCTCTTGTGACGGCATTGCCAGTCGTTATCATGTACGCTTTGTCAGAACGATTCATTAAGGGGAATCTCACCGACGGCGGCGTCAAAGGCTAGGTCAGAGCGACGAGAAGCGTTCATCTTCGTCGTTAAAAGTTCCGTTCCAGTGCTCACGTACGCAAGTACGCTCCGCGGCTGGTACTCACTTTTGCCTAGAAGCTAAAAGCTTCTCGTCGCTCTGACGGCATGTTTGGAGGCACGGAAGTGCCCGTTTGGTGAAGAGATTAGTGCGTTCTGTGTCTGGTATTCACTTTTGCCTAGAAGCTAAAAGCTTCTCGTCGCTCTGACGGCGTGTTTGGAGGCACGGAAGTGCCAGGTGTTGGAAGTGCCCGTTTGGTGAAGAAATTAGTGCGTTCTGTGTCTGGTATTCACTTTTGTCACTCTGATGGCGTGTTTAGGCGTTAGGGTGGGTCACTTAATTGAGAAAAAGAGGATATATTTGGAAGTCGGAAAGGAAGTTTAGTTTGATGAAGAAATTAATTGCTACGGAGCCGCGGGTTGCGGATTTGGTGGAATATGAGGATCGTGCGTTGGCGAAGGATGAGGCGCGGATTAAAGTGAAGTTTGCGTCGCCTAAGCATGGTACGGAGGTTGTTGATTTTCGTGGTGTGAGTCCGTTTATTGATGAGGAGTTTAATGAGGAGTGGAACATGTTTATGCCGCGTGCGGAGGGTTCGGCGCGTGGGATTGTGTTCGGCGAGTTTCAGCTTGGGAATATGGTCGTCGGTGAGATTGTCGAAATTGGTTCTGATGTGACGGAGTATGCGATTGGTGACATGGTTTGCTCGTATGGGCCGATTATGGAGACGGTTATTGTGAAGGCTGTCGATAATTATAAACTTCGGAAAATGCCGGCGGGTGCTAGTTGGAAAAATGCGGTTTGTTATGATCCGGCGCAGTTCGCAATGAGTGGTGTGCGTGAGGCGCATGTGCGAGCGGGTGATTATGTCGTGGTTGTTGGCCTAGGTGCAATTGGGCAAATCGCGATTCAGCTGGCGAAGAAGGCTGGGGCGAGTATCGTGATTGGTGTCGATCCTCTGGAACATCGTCGTGAAATTGCAATGCGTCATGGCGCTGATGCTTGTTTTAATCCTATTGGAACGGATGTCGGGTTTGAGGTGAAGAAATTGACTGGCAAACTTGGCGCGGATTCAATCATTGAAACAAGTGGGAATTCACAGGCGCTTGAGGCGGCGCTCCGCGGGATTGCGTACGGTGGAACTATTTCATATGTGGCGTTTGCAAAGCCGTTTCCGGATGGATTTAATTTGGGACGTGAAGCACATTTTAATAATGCCAAAATTGTTTTTGCACGTGCGTCTAGTGAGCCGAATCCGGATTATCCGCGTTGGAATCGGAAGCGTATTGAGGAGACGTGTTGGGAACTTTTGATGAACGGATATCTTGATTGTGAGGATTTGATTGATCCAATTGTGAGCTTGGATGAAAGTGCGCAGGCGTATATGAAGTATGTGGATCAAAATCCAGATTTGAGTATTAAGATGGGAATCGAATTTTAAAGGAGACGGAAACAGTTATGAAGATTGGGACGCAGAATCAGGCATTTTTTCCAGAGGGCATTATGGAGAAGTTCGAATATGTGAAGGAAATGGGATTTGAAGGGTTCGAAATTGATGGAAAACTGCTGGTCGAAAATGTAGCGGAAGTCAAAGCGGCAATTGCAGCGACAGGGATTCCGGTTTCGACAGCGTGTGGTGGCTATGATGGCTGGATTGGTGATTTCATCGAAGAACGTCGCTTGCGTGGTTTGCAGGAAATCAAATTAATTTTAGAGGCGTTGCAAGAAGTTGGCGGAAAGGGGATTGTAGTACCGGCTGCTTGGGGAATGTTCACGTATCGTTTGCCACCAATGGTTTCGCCGCGTTCGGAAGCTGGCGATTTTAAAGCGGTTAGTGATTCGCTAGTTTATTTGGACAGTGTTGCAGCAGAGACTGGTACGACGATTTTCTTGGAGCCGCTGAATCGTTATCAGGATCACATGATTAATTTGCTGGGCGATGCGCGTCGCTATATTGAGAAAAATGACTTGAAACATGTGAAAATTATCGCGGACTTTTATCATATGAACATTGAAGAGGACGGGATTTCTGAGGCGCTTCATGCAAATCGTGATTTAGTGGAGCATGTGCATGTGGCGGATAATCATCGTTATCAGCCAGGCAGTGGATCACTTGATTTTAAAAAGCATTTCGATCAGTTGAAGGCGGATGGATATGACGGGTTCTTGACGTTTGAATGCCGTGTTCGTGCGGAAAATCCAGAAAAAGCGTATCGAGATGCATTGGAACATTTAAAAAAATGTAGATAAATAGTGTGCTGCCTCTGAATTTAATTTAGGGGCAGTGTTTAAAGGGGGACTAGGGTGTGAAGAAAGTTGCGATTATTGGCGCGGGGCAAGTGGCCGAGAAGGTGCATGCGGCATACTATAAAACGCGAACACAGGAATTAGAGTTAGTCGCGGTTGTGGACCCAGATGCTGAGCGTGCGCGGGGTTTTGCGGAACAGAATGGGTTTGCGCGAAGTTACACAGATGCAACAACAATGTTTGAAGTTGAGAAGCCTGATATGGTGAGTATTTGTACGCCGAATCGGTTTCATTTTGATAATGTGATGTTAGCTTTGTCGCACGGTGTTGCGGTTATGTGTGAGAAACCGCCTGCGATGACGGCAAATGAGGCAAAAGAAATGCGTGATTTGGCGGTGGAGAAGCATCTTGTTTTGGCGTATGATTTCCATCATCGGTTTGCGACAGATATGCGTGAAGTGAAGCAGGCGTATGCAGATGGCGTGCTGGGCGAAGTTTATATGACGAAAGCAAAAGCGTTACGTCGTTCTGGCGTTCCAGGTTGGGGATCGTTTACGAATAAGGCGTTGCAAGGTGGTGGGCCATTGATTGACATTGGGATTCATATGTTAGACGCGGCGATGTACGTGCTTGATTTCCCACAAGTTAAGAAAGTGACTGCTAAAATGTTTCAAAAAATTGGGACAAAGAAGTCGGAAGGTACATTTGGAACTTGGGATCCGACAAAATATGATGTCGAGGACGCAGTTTTTGCGTTTATTGAATTTGAAAATGGTGGCTTGCTACAGTTGGAGACTTCGTTTGTATTGCAGATGAAAGACAAAGCTGTGTTGAATGTCGAATTTTTTGGTGATGAGGCTGGGGCGACGCTGTTTCCGGCAGAGATTTACACGGATCGGGCTGGCGAGTTGGTTACGATTTTGAAGAAGGAGACGGCGGATGAGGAACGACATGCAAAAAGTATGCAAGCATTTGTAGATCGGGTACTTGGTGCGGATGTAATGGTGGCTGATGCGGAACAGGGTTATCAAGTTCAGCGTTTGATTGAGGCGATTTACGAATCGGCGGAAAAAGGTGAGAGTGTATATTTATGAGTAGAGTTAGTGTGTTAAGGGAAAATAAAGTAAACCCGCATTACTTTGATACTTATGCGAGTTTGATGACAACGGGAAACGGCTATATGGGCGTCCGTGCTGGATTTGAAGAGGATTATCCTGAGCAAACGCGTGGTATGTTTGTGGCGGGAGTTTATAATAAAGCGCAAGGGCAAGTGAGCTCAGATTTGGTTAATTTGCCTGATGTGACGCGGTTTGAGCTCGAGATTGAGAATGTGAATTTTTCGATGCATCGTGGGAAGGTTCTAGATTTTCAGCGGGTATTTGATTTGGAAACGGGTGAGATAAACCGTGAATTGATTTGGGAGCATCCGAATGGGAAACGTTTCGGACTTTGTTTTAAGCGCTTTGTAAGTAAGAAGGAATTACATAGAGTGTATGCGAAGGTAGAGATTACGAGCCTTTCTGGGGACGCAGATGTGCGAATTCGGACGGGGATTGATGGGCAGCAGACGAATTTTGGAACGCAGCATTTGGTAGAGCGCTCGCTTCGGGTATTTAGTGAGACGTGGATGCAGGGCGATTATGTGACAACGCAAAGTGGACATGATGTAGCGGTGACATCGATGATTAGTGCGCCGGGAAGTTTTACAGCGAAGAATCGGCAGTTGCTTGTGACGGTGAATCAAAAGTTGGCGGAAAATGAGCCGTTTATATTGGAAAAGGTAAGCGTTATCGCCACGAGTTTAGAGACGGAAAATCCGGCTGAATTTGGACTTGGTGACATACGTGAGGCGAAGGGATATGAGGAAGCTCTAGCGGAGTCACGCGATGTTTGGCAGGAGTTTTGGCGGGATTACCGCGTTGAGGTGACATCGGAAAGCGCATTTGACCAGTTAGCGCTTGATTTTTCGGCGTATCATTTGGAAGCGATGACACCGTCTCATGATGAACGTTTTAGCGTTGGTGCAAAAGGTTTGACTGGTGAAGGCTACAAGGGGCATGTGTTCTGGGATACAGAGATTTTTATTGCACCGTTTCATTTGTATAATCACCCGGAAAAAGTACGGAAATTGCTGCGTTATCGCTACCTTCATTTGGAACAGGCGCGTGAAAAGGCTGAGAAAAACGGCTATCAAGGGGCTTTGTTTCCTTGGGAGAGCGCATTTAGTGGCGAGGAAGAGACGCCTGAATTTGCAGCGATTAACGTCCGTACTGGGAAGCGTCAAAAAGTGGCATCAGCTCTTGCTGAACATCATATTGTGGCGGATGTAGCTCATGCTGTGGTTAATTACTACGAGGCGAGTCAAGATGAAATGTTTATGGAGCATGATGGCTTACAAATGTTGCAGGAAACGGCGCGCTTTTGGTTGAGTAGAGCTGTGTTAAAAAACGGGAAATATGTTATATTAGATGTAATCGGTCCCGACGAATATACGGAGCATGTGGATAATAATGCTTACACGAATTATTTGGCGCATGAAAACGTGTATCAGACGTTGCGCTTTATGGCGAAATATGGTCAGAAGCATACAGCGTTTTATGATTTATGCGAGGCGTTTTTACGAAAAATTTATTTGCCGCAACCGGACGCATCGAAGTTGATTCCTCAAGATGATACGTTTTTGGGTAAACCAGAAATTGATTTGTCGGAATATAAGGCGCGGCAAGGCTCACAGGCGATTCTGCTAGATTATTCGCGGGCAGAAGTGAATGAGATGCAGATTTTGAAGCAGGCGGATGTGGTGATGTTGTTGTATTTACTGCCGAATCTGTTTTCAGAGGACATTGTGGCGCGGAATTTGGACTATTATGAGGAGCACACGATTCATGATTCTTCGCTGAGTAAGGCGATTCATGCGATTGTGGCGAATCGAGTTGGTCAGCAGGAAAAGGCGTATCGTTTCTTTGAAGAGGCGTGCCGAATTGACCTTGAGGCAGCTCCGGGCGGCTCGGACGAAGGTTTACATGCGGCGTCGCTTGGTGCGATTTGGTTGTCCACGATATTTGGCTTTGGTGGTGTCGCAATCTCGGATGGTGCACTGCATTTGAATCCACGGTTACCAGCTGGATGGAAGCGCTTGGCATTTTCATTTGTATGGCACGGGGAGCGTTTAGAAATAGTATTGGAACAGGATGCCATTCGCGTAACGAAACAAACGTCAGCACCAATTGAGATACATGTTTTTGGTGAAAAGCACCGTATGACGACAGGACTAGAAATCTAAATTTGGAAGGAAGAGCATTCATGAAAATAGTCATTGCCCCAGATTCATATAAGGAAAGTTTAACGGCGCAGGAGGTTGCCGAAGCGATTCGAGTGGGATTCGCGGATGTATTTCCGGACGCGGAGTATCAGCTTTTGCCGGTGGGCGATGGCGGAGAAGGAACGATTGCAATTCTTGCAGATGCCTCTGATGGTGTGATGGAGGAAGTGCGTGTGACTGGGCCACTTGGCGAATTGGTAACAGCGAAAATGGCATTTAGTGCGGATCGGACACGGGCGTTTATTGAGATGGCGGAGGCGTGTGGGCTACATTTGGTGCCGCTTGCAAAACGTGATCCGTTAGCGGTGAGTACGGCGGGTGTTGGTGAATTGATTCGGCATGCGCTTGACGTGGGAGTTCGGGAAATCATAATTGGGGTTGGCGGAAGTGCTTCCCATGATGGCGGGATTGGCATGGCTTCGGCACTTGGCGCGCGCTTTTATAATTTGCGAGGCGAGGCGGTGACTCCGACTGGCGCTAACTTAAGCGCGATCAGTTCAGTTTCGCTGACGGATTTGGATTCTCGTCTTGATGACACGGTGATTCGGATTGCGGCTGATGTGGAAAATCCGCTATGTGGTGACAATGGTGCGGCTGCTATTTTCGGGCCGCAAAAAGGATTGGCACAAGACGCAATTCCGAGTATTGATAACGCGATGCAAGGTTTTTATTCGATTTTTGAGAAGGATGTGCGCAAGTTGCCAGGAAGCGGTGCTGGTGGTGGAATGGGCGCTGGCTTGATGTTATTTACTGGCGCTGAATTTGAGCCGGGCATTGAACTTGTTTTGCGGGAATTAAAGATGAAGGAAGTTTGCGCAGATGCGGATGTTATTCTGGTTGGCGAAGGTCGAATGGATGGTCAGACGATTTTTGGGAAAGCGCCGATTGGTGTTGCAAATTGTGCGCCTGAGAATGCGGTAGTGATTGGCATTTGTGGTAGCATTGGAGATGGGATTGAAGCGGTTTATTCAAAAATAGATGCGGTTTTCCCAACGATTGCGACGGCTGGAACGCTTGCTGAAATTTTGCCTAAAACGCGTGAAAATATTGAGCGGACGGCACGTAATGTGGCAGTCTTGCTGAAGGGGAGAATACGGTGAAACAGTTAGAAGCAGTTATTTTTGATTTGGATGGTGTGATTACAGATAGCGCGCATTTTCATTATTTAGCGTGGAAACAGTTGGCGGCTGATGTTGATATTGAAATCGATGAAGCATTCAATGAGACGCTAAAAGGGATTAGTCGGATGGACTCGCTTGATTTGATTCTGGCAAAAGGTGGTCGCGAAAATGACTTTACATTGGAGCAAAAAGAGGAGCTGGCGGCTAAGAAAAACGCACATTATGTGGAGCTATTGAAAGATTTATCTCCCGCGGATATTTTACCGGGAATTGAGTCTTTGCTAGAAGCGATTCGTTCGGCAGGCCTTAAAATTGCCCTGGCATCCGTTTCGAAAAATGCACCAATGGTTCTTTCGGCGCTTGGTTTGACGGATAATTTCGATTACCTAGCTGATGCTGCGAAAATTACGCATTCCAAACCTGATCCGGAAATATTCCTTGTAGCTGCGGCTGGACTCGATGTAGAGCCAGCGAATGCGGTTGGAATTGAGGATGCACAGGCTGGTGTTGAGGCTATTAAATCCGCTGGTATGAAAGCGATTGGCGTTGGAACTGGGCTTGTCGGAACGGATGAATTAGTGAGTGATACGTCCAAATTGTCACTCGCATTGATTCAAAAAGTATTTCAAATTTAAAAGTAGCGTGAAATTCGGTGCAACTCAAAACCGAATTTCACGCTACTTTTCTGTTTAGCTTGGATAATAGATAATCATACTTAGCCGGCAAATTTCTTCGCTTGCGTTCGTGTATACGTGCTCTTGATCCGCCTTGAAACGAATCGAGTCACCATCTTTAGCTCTCAACGCTTCTCCGTTTGTCGTAATAACAAGTTCCCCTGAAAATACATTAATAAATTCTTCTGTCCCATCTGGATGAGGCGTTGATTCAAGACGTCCATCCGGGTCAATCTCCAAATAGTATGTCTCAAAGCGACGTTCGCTATCAAAAGTAAACATCGGATAATTACGGCATTTCCCATCATCAGCAATGAGCGGTTCACGAGTTTTACGGTCAATTACTTCATAATCTATTTTTGGTTTCGTTACTAGTTCTGTAAAAGAAACTTTCAAGCCATTCGCGATTTTCCATAAAGTTGATATCGTCGGGTTAACGTCTCCGCGTTCGATTTGTCCAAGCATACTCTTACTGACACCAGTTAGTTTCGCGAGTTCATCGAGGCTGAGGCGTTTTTTTTGTCGAGCTAATTTCAAATTTTCTGAGACTACAGCACTAATATTATCCACTATTTTGTCCTTCTTTCACATTGACAATATAACGCACGTAATGTATTGTATACTGTATAAACGTTATAATATCCTTTTTGTGTATTATATCATCCGGAGAAAGGAAGGTAAAGAATATGTTTAATATTGCGGCGTTTTTATCTTATATATTTTTGACAGCTTATACACCAGGGCCTAATAACATTATGGCGATGTCAAATGCGAGTAATGATGGTTTTAAAAAGAGTTTTAGGTTCTGTTTGGGAGTTTTGGCTGGTTTTTTTGTTATTGTGTTAGCTTCAGCTATTTTTAGCGCGGCTTTATATGATTTTATACCGACAATCGAGCCATTTATGCGTTTAATTGGAGCTGCGTACATTTTATGGTTGGCTTGGACGATTTTGCGAGATAAACCAAAGAGTTCTAATACCAAAAAAGTGTGCTTGGAACCGAATTGTTTCTTTACGGGTATGGTCATGCAATTTGTGAACGTAAAGGTGATTTTATATGGAGTTACAACTTTTTCAACGCTTGTTTTGCCTTATTTCAGTGGTTTTTGGCAAATCTCTCTGTTTATTTTGATTTTGACGGTTGTCGGTTTTTCTGGGACGTGTTGTTGGGCGATGTTTGGTTCAATTTTTAGCAGGATATTTGTTGAGCATAAGCGAGGACTAAACATTGTGATGGCACTCTTGCTCGCATATTGTGCAACCTCGATTTTGATATAACATGTGTGTTGTTTTTTGGTGCTTGTCGTAGTAAAATGAATAGGATATGCAGAATTCAAAAACTTCAAGAAAAGGGAGAAAAGGGCATGCTATTCAGTACGACGACATTTTTATTTGTATTTTTACCACTTGTTTTAGCTATCTATCTAATCACGCCCAAAAAATTAAAAAATATTATGCTGCTATTAGCCAGCTTATTTTTTTATGCGTGGGGTGAGCCGAAATTTATTTATGTGATGTTACTTTCTATTTTACTCAATTACGTGTTCGGACTACTCGCGGACAAGGCGAAGAGGGAAGGGAAGCATGGAAAGTTAGTCATCACATTGATGATTATCGGGAATTTAGTGATTTTAGGAATTTTCAAATATGCAAACTTTGTTGTATTCAATATTGAGACGTTTTTCGGATCGAATTTTGAATGGACAGCGATTGCATTACCACTTGGGATTTCATTCTATACGTTCCAAGGGATAAGTTACGTGATGGATGTTTACCGTGGCGATGGACGCGTACAGAAGAATCCGCTGAATATTGCGCTATACATATCATTATTCCCACAACTTGTGGCTGGACCTATTGTGCGCTATCAGACGGTTGCTGATCAGATTGAGAATCGAAAGGTTGACATCAATTTGTTTGCAAGCGGAGTCAAGCGCTTTATTATCGGGTTGGCGAAGAAGATGTTTATCGCAAATAACTGTGGGCTTGTCGCAGATCAGATTTTTCAAAGTCAGGGTGGCGGTTTGTCGGTTGGAACCGCTTGGATTGGTCTTATTTTTTACTCGCTTCAAATTTTCTTTGATTTCTCGGGTTATTCCGATATGGCGATTGGTCTTGGTCGGATGTTTGGCTTTAAATTCCTCGAAAACTTTAACTACCCATATATAGCAAAATCAGTATCCGAATTTTGGCGCAGATGGCATATCTCGCTTGGGACATGGTTTAAAGATTATCTTTACATTCCGCTAGGTGGAAATCGTGTTTCTCCTATTAAAGTCTATCGAAATTTGGCGATTGTTTGGCTGGCAACAGGGATTTGGCATGGTGCGAGTTGGAACTTCCTGCTTTGGGGTGCTTATTATGGACTGTTCATTATGCTCGAAAAAGCATTTTTAGGCAAAGCTTTGCTGAAAGTTCCGGCAGCGCTACAACACGTGTATGCTTTAATTGTCATCATCTTTGGCTGGCTCTTATTCCGAATCGACAACGTGAGTGATATTTGGAGTTACCTCGGCTCGATGTTCGGTTCCGGTGTATTCTGGGATGCACGCGCAACGTACTATATGCATGAATATGCCATTGTTTTAATTGTTGCGATCATTGCATGTACGCCACTCGTGAAAAACTTTTTTGCGAGTGAGAAATTATTAACGTTTATGCAAAGTCATCGCGTACTTCATATGACAAAAGACGTGGCAACACTTGCTGTTATGGCTTTCATATTCATCTACTCTGTGGCGCTCGTTGTCGGCTCGACTTTCAATCCATTCATTTATTTCAGATTTTAAAACGTTAGGAGAATAACTGTGAATAAAAAACTATTTAATCTTTTACTATCGGCTGGATTTCTACTCTTTATTTTCGGAGTCTTTTTCTTCTATCTGTTTGCTGGGAAAAACCAAGTATCAATTTTGGAGAGTCGTAATTTAGCACAGGAGCCTGAATTCAGTGCAGAAGTAGTGCAAAGCGGTCAATATATGCGAAGTTGGGATGTCTTCTTCAATGATCAGTTCCCGCGTCGTGATGCGTTTACAGAGCTCAATATGCGCGTTAATCAAATGGCACTTGGGCAAGATGTATATAAAGATGTATATGTGGCACCAGATGGCTATTTACTGACAAAAGTAGAACAATACACGAAAGCTGATGCAGACAAAATTGCGGCGCGTGTGAATAACGTTGGGAAGTTGTTGCAAAAGCAAGGAGTTACAACAAGCTTGGTACTTGTTCCGAATAAGTCAACGGTGTTTGAGGACAAATTCCCGACATATTATCCAAGCTTTGGACGTGAAGGCTACGAGGGTTTGATGCCGCTTATTGATAAGCAATACGTGCAAAATATCGATGTTTCAAAAATACTTTATAAGAATAAGAACGAAAAAAACATGTTTTTCTATACGGATCACCATTGGCAGGCTAAGGCGGCATTCTTAGCTTCGGAAAAAGTCACAAAAGCGATGAATCCTGATGTGAAGCAATTGACGATAGATGACTGGACTTGGAAATTGGAGGGTTTGCCATTTTACGGGTCTGATGCTCGGAAAACAACGTCCTCTCTTGTGTCTAAGTCGGATCAGGTAATGGTTGCAGAACAGAAGAATTTGAGTGCACCGTATAAGTTAGATGTTATTAAGGAAAAGCGTGATTCACTATACGTGATGAGTCGATTGACAGACCCAGCAGTGTACGCGAATCGTTATACGGCTTATATTGGAACGGATTATCCAGAACTTCATATCAAGACACCCAACCCGCTGACGCAGAAAAATCTACTAATTTTTAAGGATTCTTATGCAAATGCGTTTATCCAATTTATTGCCCCGTATTATGCCAATGTATATGTGCTCGATTTGCGCTATTACAAGAATCTAGATATACAAGCATACGTGAAAAAATACGATATTAATCAGGCGTTGTTGTTTTTCAATAATAATTCGATTTATGCAACACCGCAACTGACAACGTTCGAATAGGAGAGGAAGCTTTTGTTAACACAGGAAACTATTATGCAAGTTGCGACAAGTGAAGAAAATGCTGGGGATTTCCCAAAGGTTGTACAAGGATTTAAAGATGCTGGCGTTGTAAAATATGATTATCTAGTGAAAACAGGTATGTATGTTTTCTGGGACGAAGAGGGAACGAAAGTCGAAGCACAATTAAACGGTGTGCCAAAAAATATTGCTTCGGAATCTTCAATAACTGCAATAAAAGAAGCCGTAAAGCAAGCCCAATCAGGAAAAATTGACTTCGAGCAATTTTGTGAGTTGGCAGGTTTGGCAGGCGTTTCGGTTTGGCATTCAGATTTAGCTGAAATGGTGGTAACGTATCGAGATAGCGCGGGAACTGTTTTGTTGCAGGAACCGATACCGACTGCGCAATAAAATATATATTTCTTAGTTAAAGCAGGATTCATGGGTTTCCGTGATTTCCTGCTTGTTTTGTAAGTAAACGATAAAATAGTGATTTAAGTGATAATTCAAATTGGTAACCAAAAGACTTTACATCAATAAATAAAGCAAAAATAACTAATTTGTACTCATTTTAAAATAGGATATATTCCAATTAACTCTTGACATTCATCTAAAAAAATATGATAATTCTAAGTGTGGTAATTCACATATAAAAATCCAAGGAGGTACATAAAATGTCATTAATCGGGAAAGAAATTGAGGAATTTGCAGCGAAAGCGTTCCATCAAGGTAACTTTATTGACGTTTCATCGGACAATTTTAAAGGAAAATGGAGTGTTGTTTGCTTTTATCCAGCCGATTTCACATTCGTTTGTCCGACTGAATTAGAGGATTTGCAAGATCAATATAAAACACTACAAGACTTAGGTGTTGAGGTTTATTCCGTTTCAACAGACACACATTTCACACATAAAGCATGGCATGATGCGTCAGACGCAATTGGTAAAATTGAATATATTATGATTGGTGATCCATCACACAATATTTCGCGTGCTTTTGACGTTTTAGATGAAGTGGAAGGGCTAGCTAATCGTGGAACTTTTATTCTTGATCCAGATGGTGTTGTTCAAATGGTTGAAATTAATGCTGATGGTATTGGTCGCGACGCTAGTACTTTAGTCGATAAAATACGTGCTGCGCAATACGTGCGTAACAATCCAGGTGAAGTTTGTCCTGCAAAATGGAAAGAAGGCGCAGACACACTGAAGCCAAGCCTAGATTTAGTAGGTAAGATTTAAAAATGGCATTAGATCAAGGAATCAAGGAACAGCTTGCTGGCTATCTGGAATTGCTTGAACAAAATATTGTTCTAAGAGTGAGTGTCGCAACAGATGAGAGCTCGCAAAAGTTACTTGAGTTTGTAGAAGAAATTGCAGCTATGTCACCAAAAATTCGTTTAGAGCACGGTTCACTTGCGAAAACACCAAGTTTTAGTGTGGAACGTGAAAATGAAGATTGTGGTATTGTTTTTGCCGGTATTCCGCTCGGTGAGGAGTTTACATCATTCATTTTAGCTTTACTGCAAGTGAGTGGTCGAGCACCGAAGATTGATGATAAGGTTGTTACCAAGATTAAGAATATCAGTCAGTCGCTACAATTTGAGTCATATATCAGTTTGACGTGTCATAATTGTCCAGACGTTGTACAAGCGCTTAACATCATGAGTGTGCTGAATCCTAATATTTCGCATACGATGATTGAAGGCGGAAGTTTCAAGGATGAAATTGAAGCGCGAAATATTATGGCAGTTCCAACAGTTTTTGTGAATGGTGAACTGTTTGGTAGTGGCCGGATGACGATTGATGAAATCATTGAGAAAATTGTTGGGGCAGCAGATGCTTCGGAATTTGAAAATAAAGATCCATTCGATGTTCTTGTTATTGGAGCAGGGCCCGCGGGTGCTAGTGCAGCGATTTATGCAGCGAGAAAAGGTGTTCGGACTGGGGTTGTTGCGGATACTTTCGGAGGACAAGTTTTAGAGACTTTAAGTATTGAAAACGTCATTGGGACAAAGTATACAGAAGGTCCGAAACTTGTAGCACAAATTGAAGAACATGTGCATGAATATAATGTTGATGTGATGAAGCAAGTTCGCGCGAAAAGCATTGAAAAGAAAGAAAATGTGGAAGTAACACTTGAAAATGGTGCAGTTTTAACGACTAAAACCGCGATTATTTCAACCGGAGCAAGATGGCGAAATGTTGGCGTTCCAGGTGAGCAAGAATTTAAGAACAAAGGTGTAGCGTATTGTCCGCACTGTGATGGCCCGCTTTTTGAAGGGAAGAACGTGGCGGTTATTGGCGGCGGGAACTCCGGTATTGAGGCGGCGATTGACCTTGCGGGGACAACAAAGCACGTGACTGTACTCGAGTTTATGCCTGAATTAAAAGCAGATCAAGTTTTGCAAGAGCGTTTGTATTCATTGCCGAATGTTACCGTACTTAAAAATGTGCAGACAAAAGAAATTACGGGGCAAGATAAAGTGAATGGCATTACATATGTGAATCGCGATACGGCAGAAGAGGTTCATATTGATGTAGAAGGCGTGTTCATTTTAATCGGCTTAGTTCCGAATACAGAATTTCTTGAAGGTACTTTAGAGCGCAACAAAATGGGCGAAATTCTAATTAATAAGCACGGTGAGACAAGTGTCCCAGGTGTATTCGCAGCTGGAGATTGCACAGATAGCGCTTATAAGCAAATCATTATTTCGATGGGATCAGGTGCCACTGCGGCTCTTGGTGCATTCGACTACATGATACGTAATTAAAAAATCGGCGAGAAGTGCTCGATTATAAGCAAGATTCACATCCTACTCGAAAAACAGGATTCGTGATATCTTGCTTATTTTTGTTACTCTGTTGTTTCAAAAAGAAGACAGCTCAAGTAAGCGAACAATAAGCCATCTGTTTTTCGAAGGGAGAGGTTTGTTAATTCTTGAAATTTGTCGATGCGGTATTGAATCGTGTTTCGGTGCATGAATAAAGCTTTTGCGGTCATGCTCAAATTGCCCTGATTCTCCCAGAGCGCTTTGATGAGTGGCTTCCACGTCTCATCTTTCTCAAAAAGCCGACTGATTTCCTGAGCTAATAAACTGCTGGTCAACTGTGCTGCTATCATTGGTAAGCAATTGGATTCGACGGTTTGGACGAGTTGGTTAGAACTTTGACGGAATAGGCGTTGTTCTTCAGCGAATAGGTCGCGAAGTAAGGCATTTTTTTCGTGGAATAAGCCCATAAAAAAGTGTACTTGGATATAAAAATCACTTTCTAGCGTTGTTGCGATAGCGTCAAGCTCATCTTCGCCAAGTAGAGAACCGGCTATTTTCTCAATCAAGATGCCATAATCTTCGGTGAGCATAATTAGCTCTGTGTCTTGTGCGAAAAAGCTAACCAGTGCCTTTTGCCATTCGAGTAGTATTTTTTTTGAGAGTGATGTGGACTGAATTTGGAATTGAATGATGCGGAAAGAATGGTTTTCTGGATGGATTATGATATTTTCTTGTGTGAATAATAAAGTGTGCCATTCTGTTAATTGTTCGTTTTTGAAAATCGGAGCGGGTGCTTGGAAAAGACTTTGCAATAAGGCTTGCTCTTCTGGTGTTAGCGTTTTCTTAGGAATCGCGAAATAGTAAGGATTTTCATAAAAGAAGAGGTGTGTTGTATTTATTTTTAACGGTTTTTCGGAATATGTAAGGTCGGGATAGCGCTCTTTTAGTTTTTTTATCAACATTATGTTAACCTCGCTTTCTACTCTATTTATTGTGTCAAAACTGCTTGATAAAGTCAAATTTGATTGCGGGACGTGTCTTTATTCGCTATAATGAGTATAGTTGATGTCGCAACCATTTAAAGGTTAGAGAAGAGGCGAATGATGGCAAAAAAATATGAAATTATCGCAAAATCGATGTCCATTGTGAATCGATGTGGAAATACATTTAAATTAAATCGATTGAAGGAATATGGCTTAGGAGTTGGGCAATTACGTTACATTACAACGCTTTATCATCATGACGGTTTGTCGCAGGATGAGATTGTGAAGCGTTTTATGGTTGATAAGGCGAATGTGGCAAGACATATTCAGCGCTTGGAGGAGCTGGGCATGATTCGCCGGGAAGTGAACCAGCAAGATAAACGAAAACATCGGGTTTACTTGACGGAAAAAGGGAAGGCGGTGCAGCCTTTTATTGAGGAAACAATGATGGATTGGTCTGGGATTTTGACAAAGGGTTTTTCAGAAGAGGAGCGGGAGAAGTTATTGCAGTTGTTACTTCGAATGGCGGACAATGCGCAAAATTATGAGAAGGCGGATGAGTAGATGAAGGAGCAAAGTAAACGGCTAGGTGAAGATAAAATTGGTTCTTTGATGTGGCGCTTGTCAGTTCCTGCATTTATCGGAATGTTCGTGATGGGCATGTATAACATTGTCGATACGATTTTCGTAGCACGAGGCGTTGGATCACTCGGGGTTGCGGCGCTTTCGATCGCATTTCCAGTGCAGATGATTATGATGGCGATGGCAGCAATGTTCGGAATCGGGGGCGCATCGATTATTTCGCGAGCTCTTGGTGCTGGAAAGGGCGAAGAAGCAAATCGTGTGTATCATCAGGTCATTTGGTTGGTCGTCATTTCGAGTTTTGTGCTGGCGATTATCACGTTTATTTTCCTTGATCCGCTTGTGACAATGTTTGGTGCAACGCCAGAAATCCATCAGTATGCGAAAGATTTCTTGCAAATTTTGTTGCTAGGTTCAGTTTTCCAAACGTTTGCGATGGCGATGAATAACATTGTTCGTTCAGAGGGAAATGCTAAAATTGCGATGCTGACAATGATTATTTCAGCAGTTTTAAATATGATTTTGAATCCGATTTTTATTATGGGTCTAGACATGGGAATTCGTGGTTCCGCTTTTGCAACGTTGATAGCGCAGGCAGTTGGCGCGGTTTGGCTGCTTATCTACTTCCTATCAGGGAAAAGTTCACTAACGTTAAAAGGATTTCGATTCCATATCGATTGGAAGCTATCGGGAAGTATTATGGCGATTGGATTTCCATCGTTTATTATGATGTCGGCGGGAAGTATTGTATCGATATCTGTGAACTGGATGCTCAATATACACGGTGGGACGATGGCGATTGCGGCTTATGGCGTGGCAAATAGAATCGCATCATTCATGATTATGCCGATTAATGGTGTGACACAGGGGATGCAGCCAATTGTGGGCTTCAACTACGGCGCGCGGGAATATAAGCGTGTGATAAAAGCGGTGAAGCTATCGATTGTTGCAGCAACCGTGATGTCTGTCGTTGCTTTTGCTGTTGTCGAGTTATTTCCCGATTTGTTGGTCAGCGTCTTTACGGATGATAAACAATTACTAAAAGATGGAGCTCATGCAGTACAAGTTGTCTTGTTAGCAGCTCCGACGATTGGTTTTCAGATTGTTTGTGGCGGATTGTACCAAGCGCTTGGAAGGGCACGGATTTCATTTGTGATTTCGCTAATGCGGCAGATTATCTGCTTAATTCCGTTACTCCTCGTTTTGCCTAGTTTCTGGGGCTTGGATGGGGTTTGGTATGCCTTCCCACTTGCAGATGTTGGTGCGTTTACAGTATGTTTGATTATTATGCTACGAACGTGGCGCGGATTGTTTAAAAATCCAGAAATGGTTTAAAAAGAAGGGGCCTTGCTTTTAGTGGGCTCCTTTTCTATTTGGATGAAAGCGCTTGACAAAGATGGGATGTTGCACTAATATGGTGTTTATATAGTTTGTTTGTAAAACTAACCAACTTGAGGAGGAAGAAAAATATGAGCTATTTTCCAAATGTGAATAAAATTGAATTTGAAGGTGCAGCATCGGATAATCCGTTCGCTTTTAGACATTATAATGCAGATGAGGTTGTTTTAGGGAAGCCGATGAAGGAGCATTTGCGTTTTGCAGTTGCTTATTGGCATACGTTGACGCAGGATGGCTCTGATCCGTTTGGTATGGAAACGAACAAGCGGACATGGTTGACGAATGACCCTTTGGAGACGGCAAAAAACCGAGTGGAAGCTGGGTTTGAGTTCTTCACGAAGCTTGGCGTACCTTTTTACTGTTTTCACGATGTGGATATTGCGCCTGAAGGGAAGAGCTTGGCTGAGTCGTTTAAGAATCAAGATGTGATTGTGAAATTATTGAAGGAGCAACAAGAGGCAACAGGTGTGAAATTGCTTTGGAACACGGCGAATATGTTTTCGAATCCTCGTTATGTGCATGGTGCGGCGTCAACGAGTAATGCGGATGTGTTTGCTTATGCTGCGGCGCAAGTGAAGAAAGCGCTTGAAGTTGGAAAGGAACTCGGTGGAGAAAACTATGTGTTCTGGGGCGGACGTGAGGGCTACGAGTCGTTACTTAATACGGATATGGGCTTGGAGCAAGACAATATTGCGCGTTTCTTCCACATGGCGAAAGATTATGCACGTGAAATTGGCTTTGATGCACAGTTTTTGATTGAGCCAAAACCGAAAGAGCCTTCGAAGCATCAGTATGATTTTGATGCAGCGACAACGATGGCTTTCTTGCAAAAATATGATTTAGCGAAGGATTTCAAGCTGAATTTGGAAGCGAATCATGCAACGCTTGCGGGACATACGTTTGATCATGAGCTAAATGTGGCGCGTTGTTACGGGGCTCTGGGGTCGATTGACGCGAATCAAGGCGATTTGTTGCTTGGTTGGGATACAGATGAGTTCCCTACGGATTTATACGCGGTGACGCTTGCAATGCATCAGATTTTGGAAAATGGCGGAATTGGTCGTGGTGGCGTGAATTTTGACGCAAAAGTGCGACGGGCTTCGTTTGAGATGGATGATTTGTTCTTGGCGCATATTGCTGGGATGGATACGTTTGCGCGAGGTTTGAAAGCGGCGGCTCGTATGAAGGAGGCTGGCTTCTTGGATAATTTGGTGGCGGATCGTTATGCTAGTTTTAAAACGGGCGTAGGCGCGGATATTGTGGCTGGCAAAATGGATTTTCATTCGCTTAGCAAGTATGCGATGGAGAACGATCAAATTACAAATACTTCAACGCGTTTGGAATTTGTGAAATCGCGCTTGAACGACTTTTTATTCTAAGAAGGTGGGCATGAAAAATGAAATATGTGCTTGGTGTTGATTTAGGTACGAGTGCGCTAAAGGCGGTGCTTTTTGCGGAAAATGGTGAAAAAGTTGCGGAGGCTTCTGCAGAGTATCCGATTTTTGCGGATCAGACTGGTTTTAGTGAGCAGAATCCGAGCGATTGGTTTGATGCATTCGTTTTCGCGGCTACGGAGATAGGGAAGCATCCGGAGAGCCGGGAGATTGCGGGAATCAGTTTTTCGGGTCAGATGCATAGTCTGGTGTTGCTAGATGCGGAGGCAGAAGTTTTACGGCGCGCGATTTTGTGGAATGATGTGCGGACGACGAGACAGTGTGAGGCGATTACGGAAAAGTTGGGCGAGTCACAGTTGTTGAATATCACGAAAAATAAGGCGTTGGAAGGTTTCACATTGCCTAAACTGTTATGGGTGAAGGAGCATGAGCCGGAGATTTGGACGCGAGTTTCGAAGTTTTTATTGCCGAAAGATTATCTTGGATTCCGATTGACGGGGACGATGCATATGGATTATTCAGATGCGGCGGGAACATTGTTGTTAGATTTGGCACAGGGGACTTGGAGCTCGGAGGTTCTGGATGCGTTCGGGATTTCTGAAGGGGTTTGTCCGGATTTAGTTGCTTCGACGGATCAGATTGGAACATTGTTGCCGGAGATAGCGGATATGATTGGCTTGCCGAGTGGGATTCCAGTTTTCGCTGGTGGCGCGGATAATGCGTGTGCAGCGGTCGGAACAGGAATTTTGGAGGAAGGCAAAGCAATGCTTAGTATCGGGACTTCGGGTGTGTTTTTGACGTATGAGTCGGATGCGGATAAGGATTACCAAGGTGATTTGCATTTATTCCACCATGCAAGTCCAGATGGATATTATTTGATGGGCGTGACGCTTGCAGCAGGTTATAGTTTGAGCTGGTTCAAGGAGCAGTTTGCACCCGGCGAGAGTTATGCGGAGTTGCTGGATGGGATTAAGGATATTCCAGTTGGTGCCGATGGTTTGCTATTTACGCCGTACATTGTCGGGGAAAGAACGCCGTATGCGGATAGCAAAATTCGAGGTAGTTTTATTGGCATCGATGCGCGTCATACGCGAACTCATTTTGCAAAAGCGGTGCTTGAAGGAATCACGTTTTCGCTACGGGATTCGATGCATTTAATGGAGACGCGTGCGCAAAAGCATTTTACAGCTGTTATTTCAACCGGTGGCGGAGCGCAGAACGAGGACTGGCTTCAAATGCAGGCGGATATTTTAGGTGTTACAATCGAGACGTTGGCAAGCGAACAAGGCCCAGCATTAGGCGCGGCGATGATTGCTGCTGTTGGAAGTGGCATATTCTCTGACTTATCGAGTGCAGTTCCAGCTTTTATTAAGAAAAAAGCGACGTTTGAGCCAAACATGGCGAATCATGCCAAATATGACGATTTTTATGCGACGTATCAAGCGATTTACCCAGCTACAAAACCGATTTGCGAACGATTAAATTAGATGTTAAAGCCAAGTCCAATTTTATGCGACTTGGCTTTTTATTATGTATTATTGGTTTTGGAGAAAAAACAGAATATGTTATACTATTTGCAGAAATAGGAAGAGGGGATGTTTGTGTTGATTGAATCATATTGGGAAACGTTTGCTAAAAAGAATGGATTGAATTCGGCGTGTCCAGAAGCATGGGCGTTTGGTGATGGAGCTGAAATGGCGGACAACTTAGGCGCGCTTGTTGTGAATGGCGTTAAAACCGCTACATGTGCGGCACATCGCATTCATGAAATAGAGGGAGAGGCAATTCCGCAAGTTGGTGAATACAATATCGTTTTGGATGGCAAAAATGAACCATTGGCGATTATCCGATATACCGAAGTCGAATTGGTGAAAATGAATGAAGTGACGCGGGACTTTGCAAGAGAAGAGGGAGAAGGCGATTTGAGTTATGAGTACTGGTATGACGGGCACGTGAGGTTTTTTACGTGGGAATTAGGGCAGTACGGAATTGCGTTCACACCGGATTTATTGCTGGTTTGCCAGAGGTTTGAAGTGATGGATGTTTATTGATATAATGTCGTATTTTTAAAACGCGTACCTATTTTGTGGAAGGGACGCGTCTTTATATATTAATTTTTTAGTTCAAACGTTGGTATTTCTAAAAAGTTGGAAATGGTCACAACGGAAGCTCCGAATAAAATGGCTTCTTCACCAAGGCTAACCTTCTTTATTTCGATATTTTGTGCAGTTAAACGCGGTAATTGTTGTTTTATTTTCTCTGGGAAATCGGGAATTAGACGGCTAATTTCGCTGTGAATGGCGATTACTTTCGGGTTATAGAGCGTGATGATATTGTGAACAGCGATGCTAAGATAGTCAACCATACTTGCAATTAGCTTTACCGCAGTTGGATCATTCGTAGCATAGGCTTGATATAAATCAGGTACGATTGCTTTTGGTTTTTTTGAAAGCTCGCGATATGTGTCTAAAATTACTTTTTCAGAGCTATAAGTTTCAAGGCAACCTTTTCCGCCGCATGTGCAAGGGTTTCCGTTTGCTTGGACAATCATGTGACCAATCTCGCCGCTCAGGCCGTTTTCGCCCGTATAAAGGGTATCGTTCATCATAATGCCAGCACCAACACCAGCATGAATACTGATGCAGACAAGATTACTATCTTGCCTGTTTTTGGCGTGTTCACTTAGTGCCAGTAAGTTTGCCTCATTCTCCAAGAAAACAGGATAATCTACATGTTCTTGGAGTTCTTCTACTAATGGAAAATCAGTGAAATCATAGGCAGGCGTGAAGATAATCTGGTTGTTATGGATGACACCGTGAATTGCGATGGTCAGACCGACGATACCAAAAGGTGATTTTGGTAGTTTGGCGGTGATTTCCTGGATGATGTTGACTAATTCAGTGATGATTGTTGCTTTTTGGATGGTGCGAAAAGGCAGCAATTTTCGATTTCGGATTGTGCCATCTAAATAGTGAACCATTGTATCTATGTAATCGTAGCCGATATCCATGCTAATTCCAAAACCCGCAGCTTTATTCAGCTCAAGCATAATCGGTTTGCGGCCACCTTGCACAGTACTTTCACCGATACCGGTTTCTTTAATTAAGTTCTGTTCGATTAGTTTCTTGACGATTGCGGAAACGCTGGCTTTATTCAAGCCGATTTTTTCGGAAAGGTTCGCGCGTGAAAGAGGACCGTCGTTAACGATGACACTCAAAACCGTGCGTTCATTGGATTCTCTAATTCCTGTTCGATTTGCAAACATGGCGGTACCTCCTTATTCTCCTATCTATTGTAGCTGTAAAATAGGGGTTTGTCTAATAAGAAAGCGCTTGACAAAATGTTATATACGTATTATTATAATGTTAGTTAGTTTATTATGCTAACAAACCTGGTGGGGAGGTATAAGAAATGAAGTTTACAGATGGGATTTGGCTTGTAAAAGAGGGCTTTGAAATTCAGAATCCGAAAGAAGTTTTTGATTATAATTTGAAAGCGGATACAGCGACGATTTTTGCTCCTTTCAAAAAAATTAAATCGCGTGGAGATACGCTGAATCTGGGGTTGGTGACAACAGAAATCAGTTCGCCACGGAAGGATGTTTTGACGGTTCGTTTGAAACATCATGATGGTGGAGAGTGCAAGTCGCCGGCGTTTGGGATTATGGATCAGCAAGTTCCGTTGCAAACGATAGATAACGAGAAAGCGATTACAATTCAGTCCGGTAATTTAAAAGTGATAATTGATAAGGAAAATTATGCGTTAGCTTTTTATGGTGATGGGCAGCTTTTGACGAAATCGGATGTGAATGGACAAGGTTATATTACGTCTGCAGAACAAAATTACATACGTGAACGACTAGATTTGGGCGTGGGTGAGAATATTTATGGTTTAGGTGAGCGTTTTACGAACTTCGTGAAAAATGGGCAAACAGTGGATATTTGGAATAAGGATGGCGGAACAAGCAGTGACCAATCGTACAAAAATATCCCATTTTTTGTGAGTAATAAAGGATATGGAGTTTTCGTGAATCATCCAGAGCATGTTTCGTTTGAGGTAGGCTCAGAGCATGTATCGAAAAATCAGTTTAGTGTTATGGGTGAGGCGTTGGAATACATGATTATTTATGGTCCAACAATGGAGGAAATTTTGCGAAAGTATACAGATTTGACGGGAAAGCCTGCATTGCCGCCTGCTTGGTCTTTTGGTTTGTGGCTCAGTACTTCGTTTTGTACGGATTATGACGAGGCGACGGTGAATGCGTTTATTGATGGGATGAAGGAGCGCGATATACCGCTGGATGTGTTCCACTTTGATTGTTTTTGGATGAAGGACTTTGAATGGTGTAATTTTGAATGGGATCGTCGTGTTTTTCCAGAACCGGAGAAGATGCTGGCGAAATTGAAGGCTAAGGGTTTGAAAATCTGTGTTTGGATTAATCCGTATATTGCACAGAAATCGGCGCTTTTTGTGGAAGGTAAGAAGAACGGATATTTCATTAAAAATAGGGACGGTTCTGTGTGGCAGTGGGATTTGTGGCAAGGCGGACAGGCGATTGTTGATTTTACGAATCCGGAGGCGTGTGCGTGGTATCGTGAGAAGTTGAGTGATTTGATGGATATGGGTGTAGATGCATTTAAGACCGATTTTGGTGAGCGAATTCCGACAGATGTGCAGTATTTCGACGGCTCTGACCCTGAAAAAATGCATAATTATTACGCGTATATTTATAATGAAGTCGTTTTTGATTTGTTGAAGGAGAAGCGTGGTGAGCAAGATGCGGTGCTATTCGCAAGATCAGCAACGGTTGGATCGCAAAAATTCCCGGTTCACTGGGGCGGTGACTGCCTTTCTACGTATAGTTCGATGGCAGAATCGTTGCGTGGCGGGTTGTCGTTCATGCTGTCTGGATTTGGATTTTGGAGCCATGATATTGGCGGTTTTGAGGAGGGCGCGACGCCGGACATTTACAAACGCTGGACACAGTTCGGATTATTGTCATCGCATAGCCGATATCATGGAAATGTGGAGTATAGGGTGCCCTGGATTTTCGATGAAGAAGCGGTGGACGTGACGCGGAAATTTACGAAACTGAAAATGCGTTTGATGCCGTACTTGTTCAAGCAAGCGGTGATGGCACACAACGATGGCGTCCCGATGATGCGTCCGATGGTGCTTTCATACATGGATGATCCAGCTGCTGCAACGCTTGAACGTCAGTATATGCTGGGCGAGAATTTACTCGTAGCTCCGATTTTTAACGAGGAAGGTCGCGGCGAGTTTTATCTACCAAGAGGGAAATGGACGAATATTTTGACGGACGTGGTGTATGACGGAGGCACATGGGTTAGCGAGCATCACGATTACATGAGTTTTCCGCTTTTAGCAAAGGAAAATAGCATTATCGCATGTGGTTCGCGGGATGATCATGCAGAATATGATTATACGGAAAATCCGACGATTCATATATACGGTTTTGAAAAAGCAGATGTGAGCATGGAAACGGTAATTTACCAAGCAAACGGCACGCAAAAAGCAACGATTCGCGTGGAGAATAACAATTCCGAAATAACAGTTCACACAGAAGGTTTGTCGAACTACGAAGTCATCTGGCATAAACAATATGAATCAGGGACGAAAGCATACGAAACATCTGAAAAAATAATCAAACTATCATAAAAAAATCGAGCCCGTCTCCGCATCGAGATGGGTGACTACTAAAAAAGGTGGAGATGTAATGGAAGCGACAGGAAGAATATCGACGGAACAACCATTGAAAGCGATGGTGCCTTGGAAAGAACGAATTAGTTACGGTTTAAGCGACACTGCATGTAATCTAGCATTTCAAGTTATTTCGACCTATTTAATGTTTTTCTATACAGATGTTTACGGATTGAGCGCAGCTGCGGTTGGAACTCTATTTCTAGTCGCGCGCGTGATTGATGCCTTTGACGGACCGATTATCGGGATTTTCATCGATCGCACCAACACACGCTGGGGCAAAAGTCGACCATTCTTCCTCTGGTTCGCGATTCCATTTGGCCTCATGTGCGTGTTAACCTTTACGACACCAGGCTTTGATGACGCTGGAAAATTGGCATGGGCTTATATCACATATATTTTAGTAGGTATTTTATATTCTTGCGTGAACCTGCCAATCACATCGATTTTGCCAAGTTTGACGAATAATCCGCAAGAAAGGACGGTTTTGGGGACGATACGCCAATTTGGTGGCACTTTAGGACAAATCATTGTAACCGTATTCACGTTGCCAATCGTAGCGGCACTCGGAAAAGGAGATGACCAAAAAGGCTTTTTCCTTACAATTTTGATTTTTGCCATCGTTGCTGTGGTATTATTACTGAACACTTTTTTCAACACGAAAGAACGAATTGAAAATGTGCAAAAAGTGGTACGCGTGAAGGACAGTATTCAGGCGATTAAGCGCAATTGGCCATGGGCGATTATGATTTTGATGAATTTTATTTATTGGATGGCTATGACGATGAAAAATCAGACGACCATTTACTTTTTCAAGTATAACTTGGGACGTGAAGATTTGGTGCCGATGATTATGGCGCTGGCGTTCGGGTCGCTGTTGACGTTGCTGTTGACCCCGGCAGTTGCTGGGAGATTAGGTAAGCGGAACACAATGGTTGGCGGGCTTGTTTTGGCAATCATCGGACAAGTGATTATGGGCGTTGGTGCATACAGTTTGAGCGTGCCGATTATCATTTTCGGTGTTGTGATTAATGCGTTTGGGACTGGTTTTATTTCGGGCTTACTATCGGTTATGCTTGCCGATACTGTCGATTATGGCGAATGGAAAAGTGGCGTAAGAGCGCAAGGTTTGCTGACTTCGGCGTCTAGTTTCGGCGCGAAATTCGGGATGGGAATTGGTGGCGCGATGACAGCGGGAATTCTAGCGGCGGGCGGATACCAAGCGAATAAAGTCCAATCCACGAGCGCGCTACATGCGATTGAGTTTAACTTTATTTGGATACCGATTGTCGGCTTTGCGATTGCAGCGATTGCGTTGCTGTTTTATAAAGCGGATAAGCAGGAGAAGATGTATCTTGTGGAGTTGGCAGAGCGGAATAGGAAGTTGAAGGATGAGGGGTAAGTGAAATAGACAAGCGCTAGCGGGCGGGCTAATCTTTTCTCCTAAGATAGAGAATCCTTTCACGTCAGAGCTAGAGTATCAAGAAGATAAAAATGCTGAGTTTTGGGAGGATGCTACACAGAAGGATTTGAACAATGGACTCTAAGCCAAGTCAGGGAGATATTTTATGGCTAAATTTTTCTCCGTCAGTAGGAAAAGAAATGCGAGGAACCCATCCAGCAGTCGTTGTGTCATCAGATGCTTACAACCGGAAAACGAATTATATCATTGTTTGTTTGATAACTATGGGTGGAAATAATTTTCAAGGGTATGTCGATTTGGAAGACTATAAAATTAAAGGCCGTATCAATGCCACTCAAGTCCATAGTTTTGATACGCAAAGAATCAAGAGCAAGACGTTTGCGGATAAGCTACGAGGCGAAGATTTTATTCTTGTAAAACAAACTTTGGATTATGCTTTAGCGTTAGATTTTTAATAGGGTGAAGACGTTGTTCTAATAAATTAGCGAACAGCGTCTTTTATTTTCCTGTTTTTTGGTAAATGCTAACAGGTGAGAGCCCCGAGTGAAATACAGTATCGTTGAGTGTCTATCTACTAGTTTTCAGCTGTCCTTTTTGGGGAAATAACTAATAAATAAAATCATGACGTTAGCAAGGGAGGAGCGACATTGAAAAATTTTTATTTGTTTGGTGTTACGTTGATGTTCATCGTATTATGTTTCATTTCCTTAGGTAATTCCGTAGGCGCAAAGTCAGCTAGCATTGTCGACCTTAAGCCACTCATTGAAAAGACAGGCAGCGGCAAACTCATTTTAAAAAGTAAAAAAGAAGTGACCTACGTTGTGAATGAACCGATTAAGAATGTGAAGTGTAGTATCCAAGGCGCACCAGAAGGTTCCTCTATCAAAGCGAACTTCAAAGGATACGGAAATGCAACGACGCCATCCTTGCTCCACTATCAGTCAGGTATCAACAACATTACCATCAAGAACGTTACTTTCGATTTGGCATTGGTTGGGAGAGGTGCTGTGAACTTTTATCAAAATACTAATATCATCGTGGAAAACTGTTTTTTCACAGGTTACTCTAAAACATATGGCTGGCGAGCGGTAGATAGTTCTATTTGCTTCACGGATAGCAAGAATATAACCATTCGCAATAACCGCTTTATTAATAATGGCTACCAATATGGCAGAGTTCTAAACGAGCTAAATCGCTGCATTACCATCCAAGGAAACTTCGGCGACAACTACACAATTTCCAACAATGAATTTACAAAAGTAAACCAAGCAATCGTTGTAAATGGCAATAGAATAAGCAAATTCAACGTCTACAATAACGCGTTCAATGCTGTCGTTGATAATAGTCTATATCTGCTAAATATCCCCATTGCGAATATTTACAATAATGACTTCAACAAGACAAGGACTACAAATTCTCCCGATGAAGGCATTGTTCTCTCCGGTGGGAACTTCAAAATTACGAATAACCGCGCATATAATGTTCTAAACAAATTCATTGCAATCAATGGCTCAACGAAAAGCGTGGAAGTAACGCATAATACCATCAAAAATGAAAAAACAAAGTTACGGCCAGTGGTTATTGCATGGCGTAACAATACCGCTTATACTGTGCAACAACTCAACTTTTCAAACAATAAAATAGACACAGATACTGCACCTGCCAACTACGATACAATACCGATTGGGAGAGTGAATCGGCTGACCATCCAAGGAAATCAATTCGTTCTAAAAGGCCTCTCTAATTATCAAAATTTGTTTAGTTTGCAAGGCAGGGCGACGATTGGCTTTGTACAAATTACCAGAAATACGGTGAAACCTCGTGCCGGTAGCACCATCTCTAAAAAGGCTTTTTTTCTACGTGAAAAAGCTCCCGTGATTCCTAAAATCAATATATTAAAGCTGAACAGTAATCAATTCAGTGGGAAATATCCGGTGATTTTGAAATAAACGGCTAGAAAATGAGAAAGTCGCTTCTTGTTGGAGTGGCTTTTTTAACTGTATATTTTGTGTAACAAGAAAGTAGATATTGATGCGTTTTCAAAAGGAAAAACAGTTGATACAAACAAATTGTGAGAGAAAGAGATGATAGCGGTTGAATTTTGAAATATGTGATATCAGTGTTTTTACCGTGTTATTTGGTCTATATTTTTTTACTAACTGGCATGACATTGAACTCAGTTGGTGATATTCTTGTGAGCGTTAAGTGGGAGTATGGTATTAATTAGAGAAAGAAAGGTACGGAGGTATACGGAAACGTTTGGTAAGGGTTGCCATGCTGTATGAATATTAATTTCTGTAGTAGTCATTACGAATAAATTTTATATACATATGCATATAGGTATGTTATAATGAACGTGGAAAAAGGTATACATGATTTACCCAAAGCGAAGCCCCAGTCTCCTGCCAGAGATTGGGGCTTCTTTTTTGGTTAGCAAACCGTCTACTGCTTTTTTTTCTTGCGTCGAGTCTCTAACCAGTGATTGAAGATTGCAAGGATGCAACCAACAATGACCGGCGCAAGAATGGTGGAAAAAAAGATATACATAATCTACCCCCCTTCCCTAGATGCTGTTCTCGTCTCTAGAGGTAGACGGCTTCTTAATTATAACATGTTGAGCAGGTCTTGGCACTTTCACCACGATTTTTGAAAACGCATAATAAAAAATAGAATGCCCAATCAAACTAGGCATTCCACTCCTCACTTATAATCTTTCCCCATCCGATAATGCCCGCCAATCTTCGGAATTACGAACTCTTCGCCAACCGAATAGAATCCCATTTTTTCATAAAATCCAATCGCAATTACGCGCGCATTACACCAAAGCAAATCGGCATCACGCCGAGCCAATTCCTCCTCAGCAAACACAATCACAGCTTTTCCAAGTCCGCGCAATCGCGCCTTAGAATCACTAGCCATTCCGCGTAATCGATATTGTTTCGCACCTTCAAAATGGCTGTCAGATTCTTCGTAAAAACTCCCAATCGCAACCAACTGCTCGTCGTCATCAAACACCCCAACATGAAACGTTGTCTTATCCTCATCTCCTGGATAGACAAGTGCCTCCACTGGATGATCCGGAATCAGCACGCGGTGGCGCAAATCGTGTGTTTGGGTGGCTTCTATAAACCGTGTTTCCATCTATACCATTCCCTCTCTCAAAAGCAAGTTACTTGGAATGATTGTACCCAATTTTTCGGGATTTAGCAACGATTATTGTGCGGTTTTCGCGAATTCTGCTTCACGCAGAGTCACTCGGCGAACTTTTCCGGAATCGGTTTTTGGTAAGCTTTCGACAAACTCGATACGTCGTGGATATTTATACGGCGCGGTGTGTTCTTTCGTGAAATTCTGCAATTCTTTCACAAGCGCTGTATCGCCAACAAACTCGTCTTTCAAAACGATGAAAGCTTTCACTACCGTACCACGAATCTCATCAGGGCTTGCTACAACAGCAACCTCTTTCACACTCGGATGATTTGTCAATGCATCCTCAACTTCAAATGGACCAATCGTGTAGCCGGAACTAATGATAATATCGTCGTTGCGACCCTGGAACCAGTAATAATCGTCCTCATCACGATACGCGCGGTCGCCGGAAACGAAATAATCGCCACGAATCGCTTTTTCCAAACGCTCTGGTTCTTTGTAGTATTCTTGGAACAGCGCTGGGAAATCTTTGCGCATCGCGATATCGCCAATTTCACCAACGCCAACAGGTTGCCCATTTTCATCAATAATTGCCATGTACTCTGGCATAATCGGCTTGCCCATCGATCCCGGACGAATCGGAAAATCAACAAGCGTACCAATCAGAAGTGTACTCTCGGTTTGACCATAACCATCGCGCACTTTAATGTCAAAATTGTCTTGAAAAACTGTTATCACTTCGCGGTTTAGTGGCTCTCCAGCAGAAACAGCGCTACGCAAATGACTCAAATCATACGTATCCAAATGATCCGCCTTCGCCATCAAACGGTATTCCGTCGGCGTACAGCACAACACATTCACCTTCCTATCTTGCAAAAGTTCCAACTGCTTTGCAGGACGAAAACGCCCATTATAAATGAAGCCCGTCGCGCCTTTGCCTAAAACAGATAAGAACGGCGACCAAACCCATTTTTGCCAGCCAGGCCCCGCTGTTGCCCAAACGGTATCACTCTCACGAATATCCAACCAGTGATCTGCTGCAATTCGAATGTGCGCATAACCCCAGCCATGTACATGCACAACGCCCTTCGGATTTCCCGTCGTGCCTGAGGTAAAGGCCAGCAAACATGGATCATCCTTGCGCGTGGCTACTTTTTCAAATTGCACCTTAGCGGTATCAACCAACTGCTGATAACTCTGCCAACCATCAATCGCGCTATCTCTACCAACAACAATTCGCGTCACAACACTCGGCATGTCCATAATTTTATCAAATTCTGCTGTACAACTCGCATCCGCAATGATTGCCCTCACATCCGCATGATGAATCCGATACTCCAAATCATGCGCCTTCAAAAGCTCTGAAGCTGGAATAATAATCGCACCAGTCAGCCAAATACCCATGTAAACTGCGTACGTCTCGAGCAGCCGTGGCATCATAACGATTACGTGGTCACCTTTTCCAATTCCAGAATCCTTCATCACATTTGCAAAACGATTAGCTGTTTCTAATAATCGATGATACGACCATTCCTTCACTATCCCAGCTTCATTTTCCCAAATCAACGCCGTCTTCTCTGAGTCAAACTGCGCAATCTCATCCGTAATATTATAAAATTCAGGGGCAATTAAATTTTCTGATTTCATTTGGAAACATCTCCTTGGTTTAGGTTTTTTATGACCTGATACTAATATATGGTACTATATCAAACAAGCCAAAGCAAATAAAAGACACAAACCGCATACCTATGCTAAAATAAAGAATAATCAAGAGGGGAGAACAATACATGTCTAAAGAAAGCTATATGCGTGATGCTCTAATCGAAGCCGAAAAAGCACGTGAAAAAGGAGAAGTACCAATCGGCGCGGTTGTCGTGCTTAATGGAGAAATTATCGGGCGAGCGCATAATCTCCGTGAAACAACAAAAAACGCCATCACACACGCCGAAATCCTCGCGATTCAGGATGCCTGTAAAACTCAGGATGCATGGCGACTAGAAGGTGCTGATTTATACGTCACGCTCGAACCTTGTCCAATGTGTAGCGGCGCGATTCTACTTTCCCGCATCGCTAACGTTTATTACGGAGCTGTTGATCCAAAAGCTGGAACCGCAGGGACGCTCATGAATCTGCTCCAAGATTCGCGCTTCAATCATCAATGTGAAGTCGAAGCAGGAATCTTAGCTGATGAATGCGGTGCTATCCTTACTAATTTTTTCCGAGATTTGCGTGCGAGAAAGAAACAGCAAAAAGAGTCTTAATGCCTATTTTAATGCAAGGAACATCCATTATATTATCATTTGTGAATAAATGTGCAATAAACTGATAGTACTTAACTAAGCCGTCTGTCTCATTTTATCCCTCCATGTTTTCCCTTATGAAAATAGAACCAAAAGAACTAAACAAATTTAGGCTGAAATGAGATAGAATAAGAATTAGATAAAATTTATTCTAATTAGACGACTCTTTCATATTTATGTGAGAAAATAGACAAAGTGTGAAAATAGAAATATTTCTTGCGGAATAGGGGATTTTCGCATTTGTTCTTTCTCTGCGTAAACATTTGTGAACTAAAATACAACCGAGCGTAATTGTATTCACTGTTTTTCACAAGTGATTAATGTGTATAGTAAAGAGTCGGCCAATTATAATAACACAAAACAAAAGGGATTAAATGCCCGAATATCACAAAAAGGAGGAAAAAAGGTGGATAAACTTTTCTTAGCTAGACTTCAATTCGGATCAACAACTGTGTTCCATTTCTTATTTGTACCACTTTCTATTGGACTTGTATTTATGGTTGCTCTCATGGAAACGTTGTATGTTGTGAAGAAAAAAGAAGTCTACAAAAAAATGTCGAAGTTCTGGGGGCATTTGTTCTTAATTAACTTCGCTGTTGGGGTTGTAACCGGGATTATTCAGGAGTTCCAATTTGGAATGAACTGGTCAGATTACTCGCGGTTCGTGGGGGATGTATTTGGAGCGCCACTTGCAATTGAAGCGCTACTTGCTTTCTTTATGGAATCAACGTTTATCGGGCTATGGATTTTCGGCTGGGACCGCTTGAATAAGAAATTACATTTAATGTGTATTTGGCTTGTTGCACTGGGCACGGTTTTTTCTGCGTTCTGGATCTTAGCAGCAAACTCGTTCATGCAACATCCAGTAGGGTTCCAAGAAATTAATGGTCGTGCGGAAATGAATGATTTCTGGGCGCTTATTACGAATGGACAGTTACTTGTGGAGTTCCCACACGTTATTTTTGGTGCGTTCGCGACCGGGGCATTCTTTGTGGCTGGGGTCAGCGCATACAAATTACTTAAAAAGCAAGATGTGGACTTTTTCCGTAAGTCGTTCCAAATCGCGCTTGTGCTCGTTATTATTGGTGGTTTTGGTACGGCCTTTAGTGGTCACCAGCAAGCACAATATCTCGTTAAAACACAACCGATGAAAATGGCTGCAACGGAAGGGATTTGGGAAGATACAGCCGATCCGGCACCGTGGACGATGATCGCGGGTATTGATGTTGATAACCAGAAAAATACGTGGGAAGTCAACATTCCCTATGCGCTAAGTTTCCTTTCGTACTCGACGTTCTCTGGCAGTGTGCAAGGTATGAAATCGCTACAAGCAGAGTATCAAGAGAAGTACAAAGATCGTTTCGGGGCGGATATGAACTACATTCCTCCTGTTAAAACGTCATTCTGGAGCTTCCGTATTATGGTGCTTTCTGGTATGTTGATGATTCTATTCGGCTTGTGGGGAGCTTTCCTTGCATGGCGTAAAAAACTAACAACGTCAAAATGGTATCTACGTTTGATGATTCCGATGATTGCTTTCCCATTCATCGCGAACTCAATGGGCTGGATTATGACGGAAGTTGGGCGTCAACCGTGGGTAGTCTTTGGCTACATGTCAACGGCAGACGGGGTTTCACCGAACGTTTCGGCGGGCTCGATATTGTTCTCGCTCATTGCGTTTTCGGCGATTTATTTAGCGCTCGCGATTGTACTCGTGTGGCTATTTGTTCGTGAAATTAAGGCTGGACCTGACGCGCATAATCATGATAAGAAAAAAGGCAAAAAAGCGCCTGCGTCTGTCGATCCATTTGATTTAAAGGGGGCGAATTAAGATGGAATTAAACGAACTGTGGTTCCTTTTAGTTGCTGTGCTTTTCATCGGATTCTTTTTCTTGGAAGGCTTTGATTTCGGTGTTGGGATTTCGACTCGTTTTGTTGCTCGGAATGATTTGGAGCGTCGTGTTTTGATTAATACGATTGGTCCGTTCTGGGATGCGAATGAGGTTTGGTTGCTGACGGCTGGGGGTGCGATTTTTGCGGCGTTTCCTAACTGGTATGCGACGATGTTTAGTGGGTATTATATTCCACTTGTGTTCTTCTTGCTGGCGCTCATTGGTCGCGGTGTTTCGTTTGAATTCCGCGGGAAACATGACACGAAGGCTTGGGTGAAGACGTGGGATTGGGTTATTTTTATCGGTAGTATTTTGCCTCCGTTCTTACTTGGCGTCTTGTTCTCGTCCCTTGTTGCGGGAATGCCGATTAATAGTGAGATGAATATGAATGCAGGATTCTTTGATTACATTACGCCGTTCTCGCTTATGGGTGGGTTGACGGTAACGCTGATTTGTTACTTCCATGGTTTGCTATTTATTACGCTTCGTACGCATGATGATCTTCGTGAGCGCGCGACTCGTATTGCCAAACGGATGTGGTTTGTAACAGTTCCTGTGCTTGCTATTTTTGTGGTGATGGCGTTCTTCTATACAGATATTTTCCAAGTTCGCCCGATTTTGTTACCGATTATGATAGGTGCAACGGTCGTGTTCTACGTAATCTCTGCGCTTGCGCTTTGGAAGGGGCGCGAAGGTTGGGCGTTTGCCTTTAGTGGACTTGGAATTGTTGGGACGATCGGTGCGATTTTTGCAGGATTGTTCCCGCGTGTCATGATTAGTTCAACGAGTTCGTTGTATGATTTGACGATTCATAATGCAGCATCCGGCGATTATTCGCTAAAAGTAATGACAATCGTGGCTCTGACGCTTTTGCCGTTCGTACTAGGTTATCAAATCTGGAGCTATTATGTGTTCCGCAAGCGTGTATCCAGTAAGGAGAAAATGACGTACTAATGGGTAGAGATTTATTGAAATACCAAGGTATAAAACCAATCCTTGCCATGCTAGCCGTCCTGACAATCGTTCAGGGCGCGGCTATCATTGCGATGGCGAAATACTTAGCAACTGCGATTACGACACTGTTTCACGGAGATTCGTGGGCAGACGCGCTGTTCGATTTAGGCCTCTTTGCGGGGGCTTATCTCGTACGGCATTTTTTGAATGTATGGAAACGCAAAATTGTATATGACTATGCCGCAAAAACGGGAACTGCGATGCGTGAGTCTTTGCTTTCTAAACTGTTTCTACTTGGGCCGCGATTTACGAGTGCGGAAGGGACAGGAAAAGTGGTGACGATGGTCATGGAAGGTGTCGCTGATTTCCGTCGTTATTTGGAGTTATTTTTGCCGAAGTTGATGAACATGTCGATTATTCCGGCGATGATTTTAATCTACGTATTTATGGAAGATACGACATCGGGCGTGATTCTAATTTTGACGTTACCGATTTTGATTCTATTTTTGGTGATGATTGGGCTGGCAACGAGGGCTCAAGCGGATCGCCAGTTTGAGACGCACCGGGTTTTGTCGAATCATTTTGTGGATTCATTAAAAGGACTTGAAACGCTCAAGTATCTCGGGATTAGTCGCTCGCATGAGGGGAATATTGCGAAAGTGAGTGAGGATTATCGAAAAGCGACGATGGGGACTTTGCGGATGGCGTTTTTGTCTTCGTTTGCGCTGGACTTCTTTACGATGCTTTCGGTCGCAACGGTGGCGGTGTTTCTTGGGCTAGGCTTGATTGAGTCGACGATGATTTTGCAGCCGGCACTCGCGATTCTTATTTTAGCTCCGGAGTACTTTTTACCAGTTCGTGAGGTTGGTTCGGACTATCATGCGACGCTGGATGGGCAGGAGGCTGGACGTGTGATTCAGGAGATTATTGACAAGGATATGACGGAGGTTGTGACTGGTCAAGTTTTGGATTATGACGCAAGTACATCATTTACTTTGGAAAATGTGACGGTGCAGCACCAGCCGGATTCGCCGATATCGCTTGATGCGGCAAATTTTACGGTGTCGGGTTTTGAAAAAATCGGTATTATCGGTGCGACGGGGGCTGGGAAGTCAACGATGATTGATGTTTTAAGTGGTTTTTTGGAACCGACAGATGGTGCATTTTTGTGGAATGAGGAGGAGCGTGTGGGGTTGCGTGATGCGGCTTGGCAGAGTCAGGTGACGTATATTCCGCAACATCCTTATTTGTTCCATGAGACTGTACGGGAAAATATTCGATTTTATGCGCCGGATAGTGATGATGCAGCGGTGGAGCAGGCGGCGAATGCGGCTGGGTTGCGTGATTTAGTTGCGGAGCTTGATGAGGGTTACGATACGCTTGTTGGTGAGGCTGGGCGCATACTTAGTGGCGGTCAGGAGCAACGGATTGCGATTGCGCGGGCGTTTTTGAGTGATCGCCGGATTGTGCTGATGGATGAGCCGACTGCGCATTTGGATATTGAGACGGAGTATGAGTTGAAGCAGCCGATGCTTGATTTGTTCGCGGATCGTCTTGTCTTTTTTGCGACGCATCGGTTGCATTGGATGCTTGAAATGGACCGGATTATTGTGCTTGATCATGGCGCGATTGTGGAAGTTGGCACGCACGCAGAATTGCTCGCGAAAAATGGCTTTTATGCGAAATTAATCAAAGCCCAATTGGAGGAGATCTAGATGAGACAAAGTAGCTGGATTGGTCCTTATATTAAACAAAATCGGATGCTTTTCCTCTGGGTTATTTTGCTTGGTTTGCTAACAGTATTTTCAACGGGGGCGTTGATGTTTACGTCGGGGTATTTGATTTCGACAGCGGCAACGATTCCGGAGACGATTTTATTGATTTATGTACCGATCGTTGGGGTTCGGGCATTTGGGATTATGCGTGCGGTATCGCGGTATATTGAACGATTGGCGAGTCATTCGCTCGTTTTGCGAATTTTGGCTAAGATGCGTGTGCGTTTGTATCGTATTATTGAACCGCAGGCGTTATTGATGCGTTCGCGTTATCGGACGGGCGATATTTTGGGGCTGTTATCGGATGATATTGAGCATTTGCAAAATTATTATTTGACGACGCTATTGCCGAATATTGTAGCGATGGTTTTGTATGGCGGTATTGTGATCTCACTCGGCGTCTTTTCGATACCGTTCGCGATTTTATTTTTCGCCTATATTGCTTTGCTTGTGCTTGTGATGCCTTGGGTTTCGTTGCTTTATGCCCGTGGGAAAAATGCGTACATGAAGCAGGAGCGGAATAAGTTGTATCAAAAATTCACGGATGCGGTATTCGGGATTAGTGACTGGATGTTTAGTGGACGTGAAAAAAACTTTATTGCGAGTTATGAGGCGGATGAGAAGTTGCTTTTGGCAGCAGAGACGAAGCAGGCGCGTTTTGCGTCGTTGCGGGACTTTGTTGGGCAACTGATTATCGGTGTCATGGTGCTTTCGATGGTGTATTGGACGAATCGGCAAGCTGTGGATGGCGTTTTTGAGCCAACATTTATTGCAGCGTTCGTGTTGGCGATTTTGGCATTATCGGAGAGCTTTATTCCGGTGAGCAATGCAGTCAGTGATGGCTCGCTTTATAAGGATTCGATTACGCGATTGGAAGAAATTGAAGATGCAGAACTTCTGACTTGGGAAGAGGAAGGGGCGCTTGAAAAAATCGCTATTGATACGGAAAATGTGACTTTGCGCACGGAGAAACTGACTTTTAGTTACGCGGAATCGAAGGCACCGGTTTTACGTGATTTGGATTTTGAGTTGAAGCAGGGCGAGAAGGTCGCGATTTTGGGTCGGAGTGGTACTGGGAAATCGACTTTTTTGAAATTAGTGCAAGGAGCTTTGACGCCGACATCCGGAAGGGTAACGTTGAATGGAGATGATGTCGCAAGGCTCAGACCGCAAATCGCGGAGATGATTTCGATGCTGAATCAGAAGGCGCATTTGTTTAATACAACCGTTTTGAATAATATTCGGATGGGTAATCAGGATGCAACGGATGAGGAAGTGGCGGAAGTTGCGAAACAGGTGAAGCTGCACGACTTCATTATGAGTATGCCGGATGGTTATCGGACGCAGATGACGGAGATGGGCGCGCGTTTTTCTGGTGGCGAACGACAACGGATTGCGCTGGCTCGGATTTTGCTGCAGGATACACCGATTGTTGTGCTGGATGAGCCTACTGTTGGGCTTGATCCGATTACGGAGAAGGAATTGCTCGGCACGATTTTTGAGACGCTGCAAGGAAAGTCGCTCGTTTGGGTGACGCATCATCTTGTTGGTGTGGAGAAAATGGATCGGGTGTTGTTCTTGGAAAATGGTGATGTGATTATGGACGGGACGCATCAGGAATTGTTACAGACCGAAGAGCGGTATCGTCACTTGTATGAATTGGATCGTCCGATTAAATTATAAGTAGAGTATTAAAAAGGCCTGTTTTTGTTGTTTTTGACAATGAGAACAGGTTTTTTTATGTTGTGATAAAGTTGATATTTGCATTAGGAAGTTTACTTTGAGTGTGCAAAAAAATAGTAGACATCGATGCGTTGCAGGAGAGTATATTGTGATGCATGTGATTTTTTTACGTTAAGAAAAGCTTTACATTTACGGTTAAGTTTTATATAATTAAGGAACTTAATTAAGTGTTTTAAATATGTTTTGAAGTGGTGAAATAAATGGAAAATAAGCATGTGGTGAAAGTCGCGAATTTGGATAAAGTCAGGAGTGTTTTGTTCAAACATGGTTCAGCGACGAAAGCGAAGTTGGCGAGTGAGTCGGATATAAGTAGGGTTACGGTGAATGGGCTTGTCAAAGAACTAGTGGAGGCTGGCGAGTTTATCGGTGGGGAATTGATTCATCCTAAAATTGGCCGTCCGTCTGTGCATTATCATTTTAACTATAATTTTGAGCACTATATGTTAATTTCGATTCAAGAGGCGGCTGGGAAATTACATATTATTGCTCGCGTTGTGAACATGCGTGGGGATGTGAAACTGAGGAAATGTTATCCGATGGAAGAGGTAGAAGTAGGTGTAGTTGTAGATGCTGTCAAAGAAATTTTGACAGAAAAAATAGCGGTTACAAGCATTGCAATCTCGATTCCTGGCAAGACAATTGGTTCTAAAATTGCGGTTAGTTGGCGCAATGCACTCAACGGTTGGGATTTGGAGACAGAGATAGGGGACAGATTTGGAATCCCTGTTTATGTGGAGAATGACGCAAATCTTGCAACGATTGGTTACTGCAAAGCGGTGAAAGTTCCTGAAACAGATTATGTAGTTGGAATTTATTATTTGCCGATGAGTATGCCAGGCACGAGTCTCTTTCACAATAATCGGCTTTTCAGAGGTCAAGATGGCTTGGCGGGGGAAGCCCGGTATTTGCCACAGTTGATTGGTCAAGAATGTGCAAGTTCGTTTGATGAATCGGTGCAGAATTTGTTGGAGATTATCGGTATTTACAATAGTCTTTTGGCGCCGCATACATTTGTGATTCATATGGCGGGGCTGAGCCAGGCCGAGTTTGAGTTGCGAATATCTGAGAATGGGATTTTGCAAGATCAGCCGAACAAGGCACAATTTTTCTGCGCGGATTCTTTTGATGAGGATGTCATGGCGGGCTTACAGTGGCTCGCGATGTCAGGTGTAGCGTATCTCACCCTGAAATAGTGAGGAGTGTTGGCAATGAGGGGATTGTTGAAAGTTGAGAACCACCAATGTCAGTGGGAGCATGATGTGCGTTGTAAGCTGTCGCAGAATAGTTTGTATATGATGGCGATTCAGCAGGAGTCGGATTATGTAACGATTATTCCAATCCATAAAATCTTGGCGACATACGAGTTAGGTAATCGTGCTGGGCTGAGATTTCAAGACGCTGGATTTACGTATAGTATTCAAAATGAAGCATTGGTTGCAAAATTATGGGAAGCGGTGAAATAGATGATTAAATTAGTGATTACGGATATGGATGGTACTTTTTTAGATAGCAAGGGCGAGTTCAATCGTGAATTGTACCAGGAAGTAAAGGAAATGATGATACGTAAAAATGTGGCTTTCGCAGCCTGTACTGGGAAACAATGTGATCGTGTGGAGCAACTATTTGGGCCAGAGGATACGAAAGATTTGTGGATTCTAGGTGACAGTGCAGCGCGGATTAAGCGAAACGGGGAGTTTGTCTATGAGTCACTAATTAAGAATAAATTGGGGCTTGAGATGATTGCGAAATTGGAAGCGTATCGTCTAGATTATGTGATTATTGCTTGTACTTCGGCGGGGGCGATTGTGAAGGATACGGTTCCGGATGAGCTTTTTAATCGGATGAAATACTCGTATTCGGAATTGCGTCGGGTAGCTGATTTTAGTGAAATTGATGTTGATTTTGTGAAAATTTCAATTTATGATGTGAAAGAAGATAGCTTTCAGACGCGGACACAATTGGAGGAATTTTTTGATAAGGCGTATATTGTGGCTTCAGAAGGGGCTTGGATTGATATTTCGGATGTTGGCGTTCACAAAGGGACAACGGTGGCTAGGCTACAGGAGATTCTTGGCGTGACACATGATGAAACAATGGTCTTCGGTGATGGGCTGAATGATTTGGAGTTGATGGAGGCCGGGCTTTATAGTTTTGCGATGCGGAATGGTTTTCCCGAAACAAAAGAGGTAGCTAATTTTATCACACGGTCGAACGATGAGGATGGAGTATTGCGCACGATTAAGCAGATTTTAACATTGCAGTGAACGTAGCAGAAAAAGGAGTTTATATGGAGAAAAAATGGTATTATGCGATTTTGATTATTTTTACGACGTGTGGATTTAGTTTTTCGAGTTGGATTTCGCGAACGCCGGAATTGCGGGACGCGTTGCATGCGACGACTGGGACGATGGGCATTATTTTGCTCGGGTTGTCGATGGGGTCGATTCTCGGATTGGTTCTGGCTAACTTTTTTGTGCGGGCGCGGGGCGGAAGATTTGCGATTATGACGAGTGCGTTTTTCATGTTTAGTGGGTTTATTACGCTTTCGATTGGTGCGCTTATGGCTGGACAAATCGTGGTTTTCGCGGCGCTATTTATTTTTGGAATGGGCGCGGGAATGTGTAATGTTGCGATGAACCTGGAAGGAACCGAGATTGAGTATCGGATTCAAAAAACAATTATGCCAGTCTTGCATGCGGCGTTTAGTATCGGAACGCTTGTGGGAGCTGGAATCGGAGCGCTTTTTATCAAATTAGGCATATCGGTCAGTTGGCATTTGACGATTATGGCGTGTTTGTTGTTCATGATTCTGATGACTTCAACGCGGTTTGTGCCGGCGGGAATTGGTAAAGATTCGGTAGCGGATAAGAATGTGAGTGCGGAGGAAAGGGCTCTGGACAGACGTTTGTGGTTGAACAAGCGGACGGTAGCGCTGGCGCTTATGGCACTCTGTCTCGCGTTTGTTGAAGGCTCGGCGAATGACTGGATTCCGCTCGCGATGGTGGATGGTTATAACGTTTCACACAGTTTTAGTACGATTATTTATGGCGTTTTCTTGACTGGTATGATTAGCGGGCGGTTGGTGAGTGGTCGTCTAATTGATACGTACGGCCGTGTGTTGTTACTCCGCATCGCTGTAGCACTTGCTGCCGTTGGCTTGCTACTCGTTATTTTGAAAATTTCTATCGTTCTATGTGTTATCGCGATTTTCTTATGGGGACTTGGCGCTTCGCTCGGTTTCCCAATGACGATTTCAGCAGCTGGGGATGAGAGTCAGTTTGCGGTGCGGCGTGTAAGTTTGGTGACGTTGGCTGGATATAGTGCATCACTTGCAGGACCACCGCTACTTGGTTTTTTAGCGAATCATTTTGGTTTGCTTAACGCGTTTATTTTCGTGCTTATCGCAATTTGTGTGGCGGGCTTGTTTACGAGTAATGTGGCGAAGATAAAGTAGGTATCATAAAAATACCCCGAGTTCTTTGTGATTCATGAGAACTCGGGGTATTTTTGGTTGACTTATTGAACAGTTTGTGAGGAAGTGTAGAGAACGTTACCAGCTGTGTCTAATGCTTTTACTTCAAAAATAGTACCGGCGATGCGTAGAGCTGGGACGTCATAAATATATACTTTGTAGTCTGTTCCAGTGACTGCACCATAGCGGATAAACTTACCGTCTACATAGAGTGCAATCATGTGAACGTCGCCTGCGACTGTACCTGTGTTGTAAGTGGAAAGTGTTGTTGTTTCGTTAGGCATGACACTACCTTTGATGGTTTTTACTTTTACGTTAGCAGAAGCGCGTTCGCCTTCGTTGCCAAGGCTATCTACAGCAACTACTTCGAATGTTTGACCTTCTGATTTGAGCAAGGCAATATCGGATGCATAGATCTTAAATGTGTCACCTGTAACGGCGCCGTAGCGGGCGAATTGACCGTCGATGTAAAGCGCGATTTTCTTCGCTTCAGAGGAGACTGTACCTGTGATGTAGTTTGTGCCTTTGAAGTAGTCGTCAATCATTGGTTTAGCAATTTTTTCTGGTACTACTTTCGCAGAAACTATCGAGCTTGATTTGAGTCCAATTGTGCCGTCTGTAGCGATTGGTGCGACTTCGAAGCTTTGCCCAGCGACTTGTAGTTCGGGTGTTGTGCTAGCGTAGATTTGATACGTGCCATTGCTTGCGGCAGCTGTGCGGATGAGTTTACCGTTCACATAGATGCCGACTTTTGTTACGCCTGCTTTCGTTGTTCCTGTGATGTTGTGGTTGCCTACAGTATAAGTGTCGATCGTGACTTCACCGAGTGCGAGTTGGCGTTGTGCTTTGTTGATCGCTTGTTGTAACTCGATTTTCTTGGCTGGATCGATCACGGTGTTTACGAGTTGTTGGGTAGCGTCGATAGCAGCTTGGTCCGTCGTGTTTTTGATAGTACCTTTCGTATCATCGTTGTCGAATAAGGCTTTGACTGTATTCTCGGCGGCTAATTGATTGGCGATTTCTGCATTTTTGGTGTCTAACAACGCTTGAGCTTTTGCGATATCTTGTTCTAAAGTGGCTTTAATAGTCGGGTCTGTGACTTGGTTTACGAGATTTTTTGCATTGTCGATGTCAGTTTGGGCTACGCCGTTCGCTAGATTTGTATGGTTGGTGTCGCTAAACAAGTTATCGACGGTGGTTTTTGCGTTGTTTTGAAGGGCAAGTTGTGTATCTAATTGTGATTGTGCGTTGTCTAATTCGGTTTGTAACGCTGCTTTTTTTGCTGGATCTGTGACTGTATTTATCAGATCTTGGATGGTATCAATAGCTTCTTGGGTAGTTGTGTCTTTGATTGTTCCGTTTGAATCATTATTATTGAACAACTCTTTTAAGCCATTTTCAGCCGCATCTTGGCGTGCGTTTTCGGCTGTTTGTATATTTAGTAGGTTTTGAGCCTTATTTAAGTCTTCTAGTAGTACTGCTTTTTTAGTAGGATCAGTGACTGCGTCTGCTAATTTTTTTGCGGCGTCAATTTCTTGTTGTGACGTTGTGTTTTTAAGGGTGTTATTGGTTGAATCATCTCCTGTGAATAGTTCCTGCACAGCTTTTTCTGCAGCTTCTTCACGGGCTTTTTCGGCTGCAATTACTTCATTACGAGTATTTAGTTGCGTTTGAGCTTCGTTTAATTGATTTTGCAATTCTGCTCGTACGCTATCAGATAGTATAGCGTCCACTAGTAGTTTTGCGGCATCTATTGCTGCTTGATCCGTGTTGTTGTCTATAGTACCAGTCACTTCTTTATCGATAAATAGGTTAGCTACAGTATCCCGTGCCTCTTGGTTTGCCGCTTCATCTATTTCTTTTACAGAATAATTACTCATAGCAGCAAAATGATAGCCAGTGTTCGTACCAAGATTCTGGTAGGACATTTCTGCTGAAATAACGGTTTTATCGGAAGTCGCTCTAAATTCAATAATTTCATCCTTATTCGTTACGGTTTCTGCAGATCTTCCAGCTAAAGTATACGAATTACTTTTGTATGTCACATTACCAGTGTGTGTTGCTACTCGCGCGTTCATTTTGATGAGACCGTTTTGTGGGCTTGTAGCAAAACCGCCTGTATTATAGAGCTTCGTGTCATATTTAAACTGATATAATTTTCCAGGTTCTGTTTGGATAGTTGTCGCAATATACGCTTTCTTTTCTGCAGTAACTGCTGTATCACGTGTGGAGTAACTAAATGGGTTAGTTGCGGAAATTGCTTGAGTGGAGTTGATATTTGTACGTAACCAGTTGCTATCGTTGTACAAGGTTGGCGTTTTTGAGGGATCTGGGTTTGTTATAATGCTCGATTCACTGATTTGGTAATCTTTGAATTTGTTATTGATTGTTGTGAAGTCTTGGCTGATGAGATTCGGTCCGACTGGGGTGTTAGTATAGTTTCCTGTAGGTCCAATGATAATTGCATTTTCTTCAGCCGCAACTGATAATGCTTGAAAGGGTGTCATAAAGCTAGCTCCAACAATAGACGTTAGTGCTAGCGTGCTGACTAATTTTTTCATTTTCATAAATAATAACCTCTTTCGAATTTTTTGCTTTCTTTGTCTGTGTGGTTCTTGCTGATAACTCTATTTTAACCATCGAAGCCGAAAATTGTGTATTCACTTTTGTCAGTTGTAAGTGTCATTTTTAAAATAAAAAGTTGCGATAAAGTTGATATTGCATTTATAATGAGTCGCAGAAAGGAGGAATGATATGGAATATCTATTTTTTTAGAAAGGAGGAATGATATAGGAAATGATTTTCAAGTAGAAACGGTAACATGGAAAAGATATATATCATTTGAAGGAGGGTTTATCATGAATCATTTTTTTTCACAATTAGTTGCTGATAAAAAGATAAAACGCCAAATTAAATTGTTGACAGCTATTTATGAGGCCAACTATCCAATAACACTGGATGAGATTGCAGAGGAGTTTGGAACTTCTAAACGGACGTTATTTCGAGATATGAAGGATTTGGAATATATCTTGCCGGAAGATATTATTGTGGAGTTTAGTTCCATTTCTGGATACACTGTTAGTAACATGCATTTAATTGAAGATTTAGTTGTCCAAATCGCAGAACAATCACCACTATATAGGATTGTTAATAATGTGTATGATGAGATATTTCTAACTATTGATGAATGGGCTGATGATTTATTTTTATCAACCTCAACGTTGTATCGTTATTTGGGTTATCTGAAAAAGATATTAAAGGAATTTAAATTGGATTTGACGTTAACCCCTGTGACAATTGTTGGTGATGAAGTGAATATTCGTCATTTCTATTTTCATTTTCTCTACAATACGAATGACATTTCTTCTATGAACAGGCCAACAGAGCAAGATAGAGAGATTTTTCATCGGTGGTATAGTACGTTTATAGGTAAGATGAATCGTAAAATAGCGACACAACATCGGAGCGCTTTGTATTGGATTATGGTGATAAGGAAACGGTTGGAGCAGGGACATACGATTCTATTAGACCGGCGTTTGAAGGAGTCAGTAAGACAGTTGTCAACGCATAAGTTCATGCCTGAATCGGGGCAAAATTATTTTCCTGGTATTGAGGAACAATATATGACAGAAGATGAGTTCATGTATGGTAGCTTATTATCGCTGGACAACTACGTGTATGAGGAGAGCGAGACAGTTGATATAAAAGGCTTGATAGACACAGAGAATTTAGAAATAATTAATCGATTTTTAGTAGATGCTTTCAAGAAGCTAGAAAAGGAATTACCGGAACCAGAAATATTTTCTTTATATGTGATGTACTTGCGGAATATCTATTTCCTTACTCAGTTAACACCTCTTTTCCAAAGAAACAGCACTGAGGTAAATAGACTTATTAAGCATAGACATCCAACTATGTATAGCAAGTGGTTAGAAATATTGACTGATGCACCGATTGAAAAAAAGTTTGGGATAGAGTATATAGAGGATGTTGCGGTTAATTTTGCGATGTTTACCTATTTTTCGCATCAGAATAGAACACAGAGAAAAAAACATATTTTGTTTGCTTTTGATGGCAAAAAATCTTACCTGAATTATTTGAATGTTCTAGTAAAAAGTTTTATAAATTCAAATATAGAGATAACTTTTCTTGTGAATCAACACATTACGAATAAAGTAGCTAAGGAATTGGGGGTGGATATTGTGATATATAACTACAAGGAGGATGGTGAAAGGCTTGATTGCATTAAATACAGAACGGAACGTATGCCTACAGATCAAGATTGGGAAAAGATAAACAACCTTATTTTTGATATGGAGTAGGAACGATAGGAGCAAAGAAGCGTGGTTTAGTCTACGGTTCTTTGCTTTTTTTGATTCTTTTCACAATTGACAGCCTCTAGTGACAATTGTGATTACCTTAATAAACTAGAAAATGGTTAAATAGAGTTAGCAGCAAAGAAATAAGGTACTGCCGATAAGTTCACAAAATAGTGGAATCAGTAATATTTTTGAAAAACGCAAGATAATTATAACTGTTAGTAGAAATTTTGTATAGTAGACGCTTTATACTCGCTTATATTTAAATATAAGCGAGTGAGTATTTGAAATTTAATAATCATAGTTCACTAATTGTACACAAAAATGTAAAAAAGTCTATAATTTTAGAGCGAAGAGATTAAATTAAGCTGTTATCATATTATTCAGGAGGTATGAAATATGAATATAGCAGAGCTTTATGATGTTCAAGCCATTGAAAGAGATTTTCATCTTGAAAAATTGCTGCCAATATTATTAGCCGATGATAACTATCCTATTGACAGAAAAAGATTAGTCCTAGGGAAATCAGACATATTCGAAAGTAAGGACAATATTGCTTCATATGTATTTGCGATTGAGAGTGGTGTAAGTTCTGTGTGTATGGGAAATCAAATTATAGACTTTGCTGGTTCAGGTGACTTTATTGGTCTACATGGTGAAGGTGGTACTGGAAAAACGAGAGTAAGTGGCCGGGTTATAACAGACGAACTTATTGTATGGCGTTTTAAGTTTCATGATGTATTGGCAAAAATCATGAACATTCAAGAAGGATATCTATACCATTATAATTATATGATGGGTATTTATAGGACTCATCTCAAAAAAATGATGGCAATGCGCTCGGATAAGCAACAAAGAGTGTTAGCCTTTTTACAAATACTTGTAGAAAAATCTGGACAAAAGGATGGGCCATCTGATGAGTTTATAAAGCTCCCCAGTTTCTTTACAAGGAAGTTGTTAGCCGATTATATCAAAGTAAGTCCAATGACACTTAATACAACAATCAAGCAGTTAGAAGAAGAACGCGATATTATCGTGGATGATCGATTTATATATGTCAGACTATATAACACGATATAGGACTCAATATTCAGATTTATAAGATTATTAATTTAGCGTTTAAGGTGGTGATTATTGTGAGCATGTAATCTTAAGCTTAGTTATTTGCAGTAAACACGAATTAAAAATAGGAAAGAAGGAATTAAAACAGATGATTAGAAAGAATATGAAAAAAATAGTTAGTACAATGGCGATTGCAAGTATTTTAGGAACAACTGTGTTAACGCCGTTAAACGTACTATCGACAAAAGGATATGCTATACAAAACGATGTTGCTACATCACCTTACTATGAGTTAAGTAATCCTAACTTGATGACAACATCAATTGAACGAATATCTAATGATGCATCAGCGGAACTTAAACATTGGACGATAGGATCAAGTCATGCAAATCTAGGTACTGTTAGCACGCTATATTCAGAAATTGATGATTCGGTATCAGTTAAAGTACCTTTAGATTCACTGCAGAATAGCACCAGAAAGCTAACTAGTACTGGAGAAGGTAATCTAACAATGGATAACTATAGTGCTTACCTCATGGTAGTGCAAACGATAGCTACAGAAGTCGGTAAAGAGTATACAATATCGTTTAACTATACACAAACAAACTCCTCATCAAATAATAGTTTTTGGTTAGGAATGCTTACATCATCTAATACTATGAATGATGTGAAATATACAGCTGCAAGTGGGGTTGCTAAGTATACATTCGTCGCGACAGAAGATACGTCGCGTGTCTTTATTCAGCTAGAGACAGCTTACAAAGAAGCTAGCAAATTGAATATGACTAATATGACGACAGGTAAATCTGACAATCAATTAGCCAAAGAAGCAGTAGATACATTAATTGGTACAGATGGTAAAGTAAAAACAAACGTAAGTGAAGCATGGATTGAAGACATTCAAAAACAAATTGACTTAGTGGAAAATACAGCACAAAAAGCAGCTGTTCAAAAGACACTGAATGATCTTCTGGTGGAAATTAATGAGAATATAGCACTAGAAAATGAACGCCAAGAGGAAGCAATAACAAAAGTCAAAGAGCTATTTAACAATAACGATGTAACAGGAATAATCAAAGATACAACCGATCAAACAGCGATTGACAATGCTCAAAAAGCAGTAGATGCGGTAACAGATCCAGAGAAAAAAGAAGCGCTACAAAAAGAACTAGATGAAGCACAGAAACAACTAGAAGCTAGAAATGAAGCAGCAGAAAAAGCACGTCAAGAAGTAGCAGAAAACAGCATCAAAGAGTTGTTCAACAATAACGATGTAACAGGAACAATCAAAGATACAACCGATCAAACAGCGATTGACAATGCTCAAAAAGTAGTAGATGCGGTAACAGATCCAGAGAAAAAAGAAGCGCTACAAAAAGAGCTGGACGAAGCGAAGAAACAGCTAGAAGCTAGAAATGAAGCGGCAGAGGCAGTAGAAAAAGCGCGTCAAGAAGTAGCAGAAAACAGCATCAAAGAGTTGTTCAACAATAACGATGTAACAGGAACAATCAAAGATACAACCGATCAAACAGCGATTGACAATGCTCAAAAAGTAGTAGATGCAGTAACAGATCCAGAGAAAAAAGAAGCGCTACAAAAAGAGCTGGACGAAGCGAAGAAACAACTAGAAGCTAGAAATGAAGCGGCAGAGGCAGCAGAAAAAGCGCGTCAAGAAGTAGCAGAAAACAGCATCAAAGAGTTGTTCAACAATAACGATGTAACAGGAACAATCAAAGATACAACCGATCAAACAGCGATTGATAATGCTCAAAAAGCAGTAGATGCGGTAACAGATCCTGCCGTAAAAGAATCATTACAAAAGGATTTAGATACAGCTAAAGCATTACTTGAGATTGGTAAAATTACGAACATTGAGGTATATATCGCTGGTACGGGTTATGTTAAAGGAACAACATCGCCAGGAGTAACTCGCGTAGGTCTATTCGTAAATGGTGTTCTTGTCAAAACAGCGGCCGCAAGTAACGGTGCATTCCAAATTTATGCAGGCGGTACACCTGAAATGAAAGTTGCTGGGCAAATTTTTGAAATTGCTGCGATTACATCAACAAGCGTAGCAGGAATCAAAACAGCATCTACAGTTTCACCAAAATTTACTCCTAAATTAGTAGCTCCGACAATCAATGAGTTCTACAAAGGAGAAGGATATATTACAGGAACAGTGCCAACAGGTGCTGTGAAGGTTGCCCTTTATATCGATGGAATATTTATTCGTTACGGTGTCATCACAGGAAATGACTTCAAAATTTATGGATCTGATGTTGCGGACTTAAAAATACGCGGTAAAGAATTCCATGTATTAGTAGAAGACGCTACTGGACAAAAAAGTGATCTGACAGCAAGTACTGTGAAGTTAAAAGATACAACAGCTGAACCTGATGATGTGACTACGAAATCTAGCTATTTTACTGGAACAATAATTTCCGATAATGCGAAACGTATCGCTCTTTATGTAAATGGAGAATTTGTTCGATACGGAGCTATCAGTGATGGTGGATATCGTGTTTACATGTATGACGTAGCAGCATTAAAACAAGCTGGAGCAGAATATGAGCTACAGGTATTAGACTCAGGAAACAATGTCTTAACATCTATTAAAGGAACAGTTAAATAAGTAATAAATGGATATAAGGCCCAGTGCTTTATAGTATGGGCCTTATTTCTTAGACAATGAATGAGTTATGTCACTTCATAACAGTCACTATCCTCTACCTCAATAAAATACTGAAAAAACACATTATCCCTGGTTAAATAGAATTAAGGAGTCGAGCATAAGTGGTAGTCATCAACAAATAAAGGAGAGTCATTTTATGAAAAATAAAAAGAAGTTCACCATAGCAGGGATTATTGTAAGTACAGTAATCGTTGTTTCCCTCATCATCAATGCCACTTTATTAAAACCGCAAACAGATATTGGTAAAACACAAGATATAAATGGTTTACAGATTACGGTAGCTAATGCAGAATTAGTCAATCAGTCGAGTAAAATCCGAGTTCAGTTTAAAGTTAAAAATAATACGAACCAAACAACAGGAATTGGTGCAGGAAACTTCCACATCAAGGTCGGGAAGAAAGATTATCAAATGACTAGTGGAGACAATTTCGGCCAAGAAATAGCCAAAGATGAGGTAATAACAGGAAATGGCTATTACAAAATTCCAAAAGAGCAAAAAGAAACACTACTAATATACACCTCACCTGAGGGCGAAACATGGACTTGGAACTTAGGACAAGTCTATGAAAAATAGGAGATTGAACGAGAAAAAAATATTTGTATACAGTTCCGTTCATGTCTGGAACGATACACGAATCTACTATAAAGAAATTGAAACACTGCTAAAAGCTGGTTATCAAGTAGAACAAATGGCTGTAGAAGCGATGCAACAACCAGAGATACGTCAGAACTTGACGCAACACTTATTCCAAAATGGTAGCCGATTGAAGCGATTTACAAGATGGTTTACTATTTACAAAGCAATTCGCAAATCAGATGCCAAGTATTATCATTTTCATGATCCTGAATTATTGCTACTTTTGCCAATTTTAAGAAAACGAGATGGTGTTTTCATCTATGATATGCACGAAAACTTTCCGAAAGCTTTAGAAACAAAAGCTTGGGTTCCGAGGGGGCTCCGTAAGCCGATAGCTGAAATTGTAAAACGAGTGGAGCAGAAGTGTCTAATGTTATGTGACAAAGTTATTTTTGCAGAAACTTCATATAAAAAAGATTATCCATGCGTGACACAAAAGAATAAAGATGTACTGAACTACCCTGTATATCAAAAAGTAATACCAGCGGAGGAATTTACAGAGCAATCATTACTTTATGTGGGGGGCATTGAAGAAAATCGTGGCTTATGGATTATGTTAGAGGCATTGAAGAACTTGAAAAAGTCAGGATATAAGGAACTAAAATTAAAACTAGTTGGCCCGATTTCAGGAGCAGATAATGAGAAAATTGATGCTTTTATAAAAGAGCACGGTCTTGTTAGCAGTGTAGAACGATTAGGAAGAATACCGAACGCGGAAATAAGCGGGCACATGGTGACGGCGACGATGGGACTTTGTTTACTAAAGCCGATTCCTAATTATATGGAATCCATGGCAACAAAAATGTTTGAATATATGTCGGCTAAATTACCGATGATTGTGTCGGATTTTCCTATGTGGTCGGACTTAATGAAAGAAACGCAAAGTGGTCTTAGTGTTAATCCACTAGAACCTGAAGAAGTGGTCGGAGCGATTGAGCTTCTGTTGGAAAATAAGGGATTGCGGCAACAAATGGGAGCGAATGGACGTTATCACTATGAAAAAGCGTATAACTGGAGAACAGAAGGACAAAAATTACTCGCCCTTTACGAAGTGGCAAATAGTGAGGTGCTAAATGAAAGTCCTGTATATCAGTCAACATTTTGAGTCGGAAAACGGGCTAACAAGGCCTTATGAATTAGCGAAAAAGTTGACGGAAGAAGATATAGAAGTGACAATGCTAACAGGCAAGAATATGGAGGAGAAGGAGTTAGACGGCATACAAATTGTTTCAACAAAAACGAATTATGATCATACCTTTGCCTTTCATAAACGCTTATTTGCCTTTGTGATGTTTGTTATTAAAAGCATGTATCTTGGTTTAAAGGAAAAGAATGTGGATGTGATTTACGCTAGTTCTGCCCCGATTACAGTTGGGATTACAGCATTCATTGTGTCTAAAATAAAGCGAGTTCCTTTTGTTTTTGAAGTTCGCGATGTATGGCCAGATGCCCCAATTGAAATGGGTATTATCCGCAATAAGACATTTATAAGGGGGGTCCGAGGGCTCGAAAAAAAAATCTATCACCATGCTTCCCATATTGTGGCGCTTTCTGATGGGATTAAGCGAAATATTATGTCAAAAGGCATTGCGAAAAGCAAGATTAGCGTCATCACTAATCTTTCACATTGCGAAAAAGCGTCTCAATACGAAGCTGAAAAAGAAAAAAAACACATAGAAGAAAGGTATCCGGAATTAATTGGAAAAACTATTGCGCTCTATCCAGGTACATTCGGCGCAGCTAATGATCTTACTTTTATAGTAGATATCGCAACGAAATACCCCAATCCAAATATTCACTATATCTTGATTGGGCGCGGTAAAGAGAAGGCTATGATAGCAGAAACAATTCGGAATCGCGGATTAAAAAACATCTGGTTGCTGGATAATATGTCAAAAACAGAGGTTTTTGGCTGGATGTCAGCTAGTGATATTGGGATTGTGAATTTAGCGAATATCCCAATTTTGGCTGCTGAAAATAGTTCCAACAAGTTTTTCGATTTTCTGTCGCTTGGCAAGCCAATCATTTTAAATTTCAAAGGTTGGCAGGATGATTTGCTACGAAAGAATATGGCGGGTGCGGGCTTTCACTATAACGATAAGGCTGGCTATTACGATTTTCTAAAAATAATACATGAGAATAGAACAAGGAAACTAGCAATGGGAGCCAGCGCACGAGCGCTTGCAGAAAACCACTTTGATGCACGAATTTTGAAAAAAAAGTTTGTTGCATTAATTAATCAATATGAAAGTAGCACATTAAACTAGGAGGAATAAGGATGAAAATAGCAACGATTGGACTTGGATATATTGGCTTACCGACAGCGGTTATGTTTGCGAAACACGGGCAAGAAGTGATTGGTTTTGACACGAATAAAGATGTTATCGCAAGTTTGCAATCTGGTCGTATTCACATTGAAGAGCCTGGATTACAGGACGCATTTCAAGATGTTTTAGCCCGTGGATTATTACGTCCGGTGAGTCAGTTAGAGCGAGCGCAGACTTTCATCATCGCTGTTCCGACCCCACATACGGAAGATCATTCATGTGATACGAGCTATATCCGCCAAGCTTTGGAAGCTGTGATTCCTTTTCTTGAAACAGGAAATACGATTATTTTGGAATCTACAGTAGCGCCAAAAACAACGACGTGCGTGATTCAACCGATGCTTGAAGGAGCTGGTTTTACGGTAGGTGAAGATGTGTATTTGGTACATTGTCCAGAGCGTGTTTTGCCTGGTCAGATTATGATGGAGTTAGTGCACAATAACCGGATTATTGGAGGGGTGACGCCTGCATGTGCTATCGCTGGGAAGGCTGTTTACCAAGCGTTTGTGAAAGGCGAAATGCTATTGACGGATGCTTCAACGGCAGAACTATCAAAATTGATGGAAAACACGTTTCGCGATACGAATATTGCCCTTGCGAATGAATTGGCGAAACTATCAACGGAGCTTGGTATTAACTCGCTCAAAGTCATTGAGATGGCGAACAAGCACCCACGTGTGAACATTCATACACCAGGCCCAGGCGTTGGTGGACACTGTCTCGCAGTCGATCCATACTTCATTACGACGGCCGTTCCAGAGCAGACCCCACTTATTCAAACGGCAAGAGAGGTCAACAGCAGTATGCCAAAATTTATTGCGGATAGTGTGGATGCCATCACAAATAGCATGGCCAAAAAAGTGGTTATTCTCGGTGCTTCATACAAAGGCAATGTGGATGATATTCGCGAAAGTCCAGCGCTGAAAATCGCAGAGCACTTGCAACAACGCAATATCGAAGTCCATGTATATGATCCGCATGTGGCTTGTTATAATGTAAACCCAGAAAAAGCTTTTGCAAGCGCAGATATGGCTATTATTGCAACGGAGCATGATGATTTCAAGCAGGTGGACACCTCATTATTGACTAGTATGGCTCATATGCGCATTTTTGATACGAAAAATATTTTTGAGGGTGATCACGAGCAATTGATGTATATCACGCTTGGAACGCTATACCGTTATACTAATCATTCTCAGTTGCAGTCGTAATAAAACTTAAGGAGACGGTAAAACAATGGATAAAACAATCGATTTGAGTGGCATCATCGCGATTTTGAAACGTTTTTGGTGGGTTGTGGCTATCCTGGGTGTTATTGGAATGGGGGTATCGTTCATGTATACGAACCATTTTGTTGAGAAACAGTACGAAGCAACAAGTCAAGTTCTTGTGAAACCTGAAAAAAATGAAGACAATCGTAATTTTGATGTGCAGCTGAATAAACAATTGCTTGGCACATATCAAGTGATTATAACGAGCGGCAACGTATTAAATCAGGTACGAGATAAGTTGGATTTAAAAGAATCTAACAAGGAATTAGCAAGTCGTATTTCAGTTACAAATGAAGCTTCTTCACAAGTTTTGGTTATTGGAGTACGAGATAATGAGCCTGAAAAAGCAGTTCTCATCGTTAATACGCTGTCAGAAATTTTGCAAAAAGAGGCGGAAATACTGATGGATGAGAAAAATGTTCGTGTGTTATCGCCTGCGGAATTGAAAAATAGCCAAACTCCGGTAAGCCCGAACTTAAAAATGAGTATTGCGCTAGGATTTGTAGCGGGTGTTGGATTGGCAATTACACTATTTGTAGTGATTGAATTGACAAACACGAAGCTAAGAACGCGTGAAGATGTGGAAGCTTTTGTGGAGATTCCAATATTAGGAAGTGTGGAGGGGAGGAAACTATGATAAAAAACATGAGGAACAAAGAAGATAAGAAGTTAACGGTTTTTTCACAGCGAAATACGCAAATTGCCGAACAATTTCGGATGATTCGTACGAGTTTACAGTTCCTTGCAGAGAAGCGAAGCGCGAAGCATTTCATGGTGACTTCATCGGCCTCTGGTGAAGGGAAATCAGTTGTTATCGCGAACTTAGCAGCATTTTTTGCACAACAGGACAAGCGAGTACTGATTATTGATGGCGATTTACGGCGCCCAACACAAAATGAGATTTTTCAAGTCGAGAATTATTATGGAGTTGTAGATATTTTGAAAGATGGCGCAGATGTGAAGAAGGCTATTCAGGAAACGAAAGTGGAGAATCTGGATATTTTAGTATCAGGTATGTTGCCACATAACCCTGCAGAGTTGCTCGCAAGTTTTGACTTTGATTCTTTTTTTGCGGAATTAGATAAAATATATGATTTTATATTTATCGATGCCCCACCTGCAATTTTGGCAGATACGCCGATTATTGCTAGTAAGGTAGATGGCGTAATTGTCGTTGTGGCTTTACGAAGTGTGAAGCGCAAAAAGCTAGAGCAGACAATTAGAGAAGTAAAGTCAGCGGGTGCGAATGTTGTTGGAATCATTTGCAACAAGGCAAAACCTTCGAAAAGAACAGCCTATTACTATCAATAAAGAAAAGGTGAGCAGATGATGAAACAAGCAACGAATTTTAAGAAATTTGCATGGCGATTACTAAAAGGTAATGCATTTGCGCAATGTCTCATCTTCCTAGCAGCACCTTTCCTGTCACGTATGTATGGCCCAGAAGTTTTTGGAACGTACACGGTGTATCTCAGTATTATTAGTATTTTCAGCAATAGTATGGCGCTTTCGCTGGAACGAGCAATTCCAATCGCCCAAACGAAGCGTATCGCAACATTGCTCGTCAAACTGTGCTTGATTATTGCTTTAAGCTTATCTAGTTTGATGCTCCTATGCTATTTCTTCACAGGTATTTCAGCTTTCTCCCTTTTGAATGTTCGTGTATCCTCGCACATCATTCTATTGCTTTCTCTTGGCATCTTCTTCGGGAGTGCTATTCAAACTTTTACATTTTGGCAGATGCGAGAACAGCGATTTGCAACGATTTCACACGCGAAAATGGCACAGAGCGCTGTCACATCTGGTTTTCAGCTTGCTATTCCGAGCTTTGGACTTATTGTCGGTGATATGCTTGGTCGTTTCGGAAGTGCCGCGATACAAGGCTTAAGCTTTTGGAAAACGCGAGTAAAAATCGGTTTTACGAAGCGAAATATGGGATTTCTTGTTCGGAAATACTACCGATATCCATTGTTTTCATCAGGTTCCTTATTCCTTAACGCGTTAACGTTACAAGTGCCGGTACTTCTAATCACTTACTATTTTGGAAACGAAGTCGCTGGATTTTTCGGAATGGGTCAGCGCGTTATTGGGATGCCAATCTTTTTAATAACAAGCGTTCTTGGCCAAGTTTTTTATAGTGTTGCGGCAAAAGTCATGTATGAAGAATCATCACGCGTGTTCAGCTTATTTAAAAATGTGATTCGAAAAGCAGTCGTGTATGGGCTACCGATTTTTATAGTTTTAGCTGTGTTTGCACCAAGTCTGTTTGCGTTAGCATTTGGAGAAGAGTGGCGTGTATCAGGTGAATATGTACAGCGCCTCATACCAGTTCTTTATATGCAACTAATTACCGTCCCAGTTTCGCAGACGTTGTATTTGCTCGAACGTCAAAAAACACAATTTCTATGGGACTTCTCACGCTTAGTCAGCATTGTGATACTATTCCTCGTGGCGCATAGTCAACAATGGGATATTTTCTCGGTATTGACGAGTTACGCGATTATAGGTAGCTTTTTTTACGGGATATTTCTAGTGTTGTCTTATCGAGCGCTGAGAGGTTTCACGTTTGGCAGGCATAGATGACAAAGTAAAATACGATGAAATGGCTAATCATGGTTAAATAGAGGTAAGGAAAGGAGCGCGATTAGTGAAGTTAAGAGTAGAAAAGTTAGTCCTTGTTATTGGCGTATTATTCTATATTGCCAGTCTCTATATTGGGTATATTTATCTCATTTCACCAAGCTATAGCTACTATTCATTGATTGACCTCCAACCAACAATCTCCATAAAAGCGATATCCATCGTCTTAGCGCTTATTCCAATCATTTGGTCTGAATCAACGGTGAGTCGCCCCTCACAAGTCGTTTACTGGCTCCTCTACATCTTAGTTTATATTCCGACCATGGTGATGCCCGACTTCGTGCGAGAAAATCCAATGGACGGTTTCTTCCTTTACAAATTAGTGTTGCTTGGCTGTTTAGCACTTCTTGCAAGTGTCGGAAAATGGAAACACTTAAAAATATATCCATTGCGTATCAAGCAGGCCTTTGTTCGCACGATTCTCTATATTAGCTGGTTCGGTTTATTCGGACTCATTTTTCTCAAATTCGGATTTCACTTTCGAATGGTGAATTTGTATGACGTCTATGATATTCGCGAAGGCTATCACGAAGAGGGGAGAGGCTCTGTGGCCGCTTATGCCATGAACTGGCAGTCAAAAATTTTCAACCCATTATTGATGGGAATCGGGATTGTTAATAGGAGAATGATATTCATCGCCATCGGAGTTTTAAGCCAGCTCATTATTTTCTCTACAACAGGTCAGAAAAGTGTGGCTTTCTCCACGCTCTTCATTCTAGGAATCCTCTGGTGTGTCGGGAAAAAAGGCCAGAACTTTGGTGTTCGATTTTTGTTTAGTATCGCCTTTTTAGTATTCGCATGTATCGTCCTCGATTTTCTATCAGGAGGCATTCAATTCACGGAAATCATGACGCGCCGACTCATGATGGTGCCAGGTGTCCTCTCTAGTTTTTACTACGATTTCTTTACAGCGAATCCGCACACGCATCTTGGTTACAGTATCTTCAGCAGTTTTGTCGACTATCCTTACGATGCTAATCCACCATTCTTGATCGGTGAAGCGTATTTCAATAATTTAGAAGCTTCTGCAAACGCGAACCTTTGGGCAGATGCCTTCTCCGCATTTGGACTGTGGGGTGTCGGAATTTACACTGGTATCCTTGCAATCATCTTATGGATTTACGACAGCATCGCCAAGCATAATCAGTTCTTACTGAGTGTTGTACTCCTCGCTATGCCAATTTGGAGCTTGATTGATTCCTCCCTCATCACGACATTCCTCACGCATGGGCTACTCCTCGCGATTATTATCAACTATCTACTCACCGCTAAAAAAACGAATGAAGGAGCAAAAATAAATGAATCTACAACATAAATTGCAAATCGAAACCCGCACGGCCAAAATCACAATCATGGGTCTAGGATACGTTGGACTTCCACTCGCAGTAGCTTTTGCTAAAGCTGGTTTTACTGTGACAGGGTACGATCCGAGTGAGAAAAAAGTAGCCACAATCAACGCGGGCATATCAGATATTAGCGACATCTCGTCTGCAACCGTGAACGAACTTGTCACAACGAAACGATTGACGGCGACAACGGATGCAACAACGATAAAGCAAGCCGATATCATCATTATCTGTGTTCCAACACCGCTAACCGCTTCCTTTGAGCCAGATATGGGTTATATCGAGTCAGCGATGGCAGCCATTTCAGCGAATCTCAAAGAAGGCGCGCTTATCGTTTTAGAGAGCACAACGTACCCCGGAACGACCCGCGAAGTTATTAGCCAAGGCCTCGAAAAACAAGGATTGCGTCTAGATACGGACTTTTTCGCAGCATATTCCCCAGAACGCGTGGATCCTGGAAATAAACGGTTTACTGTTCAAAACACGCCAAAAGTAGTCGGCGGTATTACAGAAGCGTCTAAAGATTACGCGGTCAACCTCTACGATCAGATTATCAATCAAGTAGTTCCCGTCAGCACAACTGAAATTGCCGAAATGAGTAAATTACTTGAAAACACGTTCCGTAGCGTCAACATCGCCTTTATCAACGAGATGGCGATGCTGGCAGAGAAATTGGACATCAATATCTGGGAAACAATCGATGCCGCAGCAACAAAGCCATTTGGTTTCATGAAATTCACACCAGGTCCTGGAATAGGTGGTCACTGTATTCCGCTTGATCCGATGTATCTATCATGGAAAGCAAAATCGTCTAACTTTTTCAGTAGGTTCATTGAGTTATCGCAAGACGTCAATAAAAGCATGCCGGAACACGTTGTCGGAAAAGCGATGATGGCGCTGAATAAAGTAGGCAAGTCTTTGACAACGAGTAAGATATTACTTGTTGGAATGGCTTACAAGGAAAATATTTCAGACTTACGCGAATCACCAGCGCTTGATATTCATGAGTTATTGACGAAACAACGAGCGAGCGTCGATTTTTTAGATACGCATGCAACTTCTTTTATGGATCATGAAAAAGAGACGCAGCAAAGTATTCCGCTTGATTACGATCGTGTTGCAGCCTATGATTTAGTCGTTTTACTCACATGTCATGAAGATATGGACGTGACGAAGATTGCGACGAATGCGACGGCGATTTTGGATACGAAGAACTTTTTAGGAAGAACGTTTGCGGACAAGACGACAGTGCTCGGCTTTGATCCTAACTTATAAAATTGGAGCCCACGGTGAGACATCCCGGTGGCGGAAAGTGGAGGTAATGAATAATGGAAATCTTGAGGAGAGTTGGTCTTTGGTCCATCGTGGATACGGGAATGATTTGGTTGGCGGCAGTGTTTGCATTTTATGGTGCGATGAACGGGAATCCTGTAGTTACTGCCATTGTGTTGACTATTGCTTATCATGTTTTTGCCACTGGGTTTAAGTTGCAGGGCAGAACGTGGACGCATACGAGCGTGAAAGATTTAGTCGCCATCGCAAAAGTGGTTAGCTTGGCGTTCGCGGTAAGTATGTCTGTCGTCGTTGCTATGAAAGGATTCGTTCACCTCGAGATTCGATTCTTCCTCTTCTTTTTCATCGCCCAGTTGTTGTTGATTGGTGGGACACGGTTGTTGGTTCGATTACGTCGTGACCGATCGCAACACCAGGCACAGAGGCAATCCATACGCACGCTTATTATTGGTGCTGGTGAGGCCGGGACGCAATTAGTGCAGCAACTGCAAAAGGGTGCGAAATCAGATGTGTTACCAGTTGGATTTCTGGATGATGACAAGAAGAAGCAGAGAACGAGGTTGCTAGATGTGCCGGTACTTGGTGGAATAGGAAATTTGGAGGCATTTATCGCTAAGACGCAGGCGGAACAGTTGATTATCGCGATGCCTTCGATGCCTAGCGCGACGCTTCAAGTGATTACAAAACAAGCCGTGGCGACACAATTAGTCGTGAAAACGATGCCGAAAATGGCGGATATTTTGTCGGGTAAACTGAGCGTGAGTCAGGTGCAGGAAGTGGATGTCGAGGATTTACTTGGGCGCGAAACGGTGCAACTAGACTTGGCAAAAATTGCGGACAATTTGACGGGTAAAACGGTGTTAGTAACGGGTGCTGGTGGTTCGATTGGTTCAGAGATTTGTCGTCAAATCATGGACTTTGAACCGGAAAAGATTTTACTGCTAGGACACGGCGAGCATTCGATTTACCAAATTCATCGTGAGCTAGAACAGCTAGAGGCGAGCGTGGAATTGCTACCATTGATTGTGGATATTCAAGACATTAAGCGTTTGCGTGATGTGATGCAAACGTATGAGCCGGACGTGATTTACCATGCTGCGGCGCATAAACACGTTCCACTGATGGAATTCAATCCGCTAGAGGCTGTAAAGAATAACGTGTATGGGACGCGAAACGTGGCGCAAGTGGCGCATGAAATTGGTGCGGAAAGTATGGTGATGGTCTCCTCGGATAAAGCCGTGAACCCGCCGAACGTAATGGGGTCGACAAAGCGTATTGCTGAAATGATTATCCAGTCGTTCCATGAGAAGAGCAACACCAAATTTGTCGCGGTTCGTTTTGGAAACGTCCTAGGTAGCAGTGGTAGCGTGGTTCCGCTTTTTAAAGAACAAATCAAAAAAGGTCAGCCAATCACGATTACGGATAAGCGTATGACACGTTATTTCATGACCATTCCAGAGGCTGCGAAACTTGTACTTCAAGCAGGAAGTCTTGCACGAGGTGGCGAAATCTTTGTCCTCGATATGGGTGAGCCAGTGAAGATAGTGGACTTAGCGAAGAACTTAATTCGTCTAAGTGGTCTGACAGAAAAGGAAATCCCGATTATCGAAACGGGAATCCGTCCGGGGGAGAAACTGTACGAAGAGCTCCTAACGACCGATGAACTCGTTGCTGAGCAGATTTTCCCGAAGATTTTTGTTGGAAAAGTGACGCTGGTGGAAGAAAGTATATTGCTTGATTATTTACAAACAATTTTACAACTGGAAGATCGAGAAGCAGCCGAAAAAACAATTCAGTTAGCTAATGCTAGCCATATTCAAGGAGATGAGCAGATTGTATAATCGATTTTTGAAACGTTGGGTGGATATCGTTCTTGCGGTAATCGCGATTCTTTTGTTAGCACCCATATTTGCCTTTGCAGCCATTAGTATTAAATTAGATTCGAAAGGCCCGATTCTGTTCAAGCAACAGCGCGTCGGTGCGCATAAAACGCTATTTACTATCTTCAAATTCCGGACAATGTACGTGGATACGCCGAAAAATATGCCGACGCATTTATTAACTTCGCCAGACGCTTACATCACAAAAGTAGGGCAGTTTTTGCGGAAGACGAGTTTAGATGAACTACCACAATTGTTCAATATTTTGGGAGGAAGCATGAGTGTTATCGGCCCACGTCCAGCGTTATATAACCAAACTGATCTGATTGAAAAGCGCGAGGAAACTGGAGCTAGTGAGTTGAAGCCAGGATTATCAGGACTTGCCCAAGTCATGGGACGCGACACACTATCGATTGAAGAAAAAGCAAAATTAGACGGATTATATGGTCAAAAACTGTCTTTTGCCACTGATGTAAAACTGATTTTTAGTACGATACGTAAAGTTGTGAAAAGCGATGGCATCCAAGAAGGAGCGAGCTAATGCGCATTTTAGTAACGGGAAAGCAGGGTTATGTAGGGACGCAATTTGAGCGTTGGATGGCGCAGTATCACCCAGAAGTGAGCGTAGAGCTTTTATCTGTTCGGACGCAAAACTGGGAGGCGATTGATTTTAGCCAATATGATACGATTTTACACGCGGCGGCTTTGGTTCATCGCAAAGAAACACCGGAAAGTGCTGGAGATTATTATCGAATCAACACGGGACTCACGGAGAGTTTAGCGTTCAGGGCAAAATCGGCAGGCGTGAAGCATTTCGTATTCCTGAGCACTGTGGCTGTTTACGGGGAAGAGGGTAGCTTTGAAGAGCCAGAAAAAGTGATACCGATTCAGCAAGTGCCGCGTCCAACGAGTTTATATGGAAAATCGAAATACGAGGCAGAAAAACGATTGCAGCAATTAGAAAGCCGAGATTTCCAAGTCGCGATTGTTCGCCCTCCGATGATTTATGGCCCGGACTGTCCTGGTAACTATGCTCGCCTTGCGCAACTTGCCCGGAAAACACCTGTTTTTCCAGCTATTAGCGGGAGCCGAAGCATGATTTTCATCGATAATTTGTCTGCTTTTTTGAACGGTATTATTGGCGAAAAGGCTAGTGGAATCTATGTGCCTCAAAACAGCGAGACGATGAACACGACGCAACTTGTAACGCTCATTGCCGAGGCAAGTGGAAAAAGCATGCGAACATCGAAATTCGCGGGAAACATATGCCGAAAAGTATTACAAAACACCGCGATTTTCAAAAAAACATTTGGGACGCTAGTTTTTGAGATGGAGAGCACGATAAAATATGAAGCAGTTAGTTTGCCTGATTCGATTTGGAAAACGGAAGACCGCTAAAGTTAGCCAATCTAGCTTCAGCGGTTTTTTGTCATGAAATCGTCACAGAAAAGCATCTACATACATAGCTAGCCTAGAAAAGCAGCACCTACTTGTTGATAAAATAGACTTTCAGGCCTCTGAGATTGGACAAAATCACATTATTACTAGAAAGGAAAGTAGGTATATGAACAAGAATAAAAGGTGGCTGGCAATATGCATCCTTATTTTAGCGCTGGTCTTGGCTAGTTGTGGCAAAGCGGAGAGCGATGATATCGGCAAAACGAGGACTGTCAATGGCTTAGAAATCACAATCACGAATGTAGCGATGCAGGACGGCAACAACAAGGATAAGCAAATCGCTCAAATCGACTTCTCTATTAAAAATACTGGCAAAGAGGAGTCAGGAGCTGGGGCAGGCGATTTTAATATCCAAACAAAAGATGAAGAAAAACATCCGGTGCATGGGCTAAATGTGAATAATTTTGGGGATGTTATACCAGCTGGAAAAATACTTAAAGGCTCTGGATACTACGAAATTCCCACAGGGCAAAAAACTTTCACTGTTCTCTATGAGCCTTACGCAACAGCAATAACTGAAAGAATAGCGTGGGAAATAAACATGCCGACGAAATAGGCCGCCTAATTAGATAATCAAAACAAGACAAGTATGGCAATTTGATACTTGTCTTGTTTTGATGTAAGCAGGCAACCACTTAGTATAACAGAGCATTAAGCGTAAATAGCGAGGATTTCATTTTTTTTAAATAAAAATAAAAAAATACGAAATATATATAGTTATTAATATAACTAATAAATAGATTATAATAGGTTAGGATTGTTATGCTACAAATATAGTGAGTTTTTGATGCGTGTCTATATTTGTTAGGGGATTATGATTAAGCCCTTAAATATGAAGGTTTTTAGAGGTGTTTTGAAAAGGGGGAAATTCATTTTTTAAAGATTGATTGGCTTTTTTATGTAGCCTTTATATAGAAGTAAAATAAATTTTTATCCTATTTGGTACATTTTTTTGAAATGCATAAAAAATAATTTGAAATATCCCGATTACGCGGAGATAGTGTCCTATACTTGTTGTAAGAGGTACAGCAATTTGTATCCATAGTGAAAGGAGGAGACGTAGATGAGGAACCTAGAGCAATCTGTTGGTGTGAAAGTGAAATATGCCAAAAAAGCTATTATTTCGACGAAGGATGCAAGTTTTATCATTGAATCAGGTCATGTTGCGGTGTTAAATACGGAGGGTGATATTATTGATTTCTTGGGTGCTGGTAATGAGCTAGTGCAGGCAGATTCTTTAGACTCACCTTATTTTGAAGTGATATCTAATGAGCTATGTGTCATGAAATTCGATCGAAACACGATAGAAGCAAAGCAAACAAATGCGGTCTTAGCAAAAAAAGAGGCATTATTACAATTACCGACGGAGTTACGTGTTAGTCAGGCTTTATTTCAGTTAGGTATGCGTCATGGTATGGAAACGGGAGATCCTGCGCTGCTTCGTTTTCCAAAGGCTATCAATAAAGGAAGACTTGCTGAGTACACAAATCTTAATCCGAATACAATTACTAAAGTCTTGAAAAAACTACAAGTAGAAGGCGTCATTTATAATATGAGTCGAGAAATGCATATCGATATATTTGAGTTAGAGTTGAAAGTAGCGTCAATTTCACAATGAGTGCGTGATGCTAGCTTAAAATGTTAAAACACGAAAATAGAGCGTTGGTTATTGATATGAAAGGGATTTGAAAGCAAATGCAGGATGCTATATTGGCTTAGGATAGCCAGCTAAATCCTTTTTATGTGAAAATTAATACGTTAAATGTCATAGAACTGTCATTAAAAACTGCTTTTACCTCTAGGTAGAGTAAAAAACTTCACTTTAAACTTGTTAAGATAAGTAATAGATGTTGGATATAAGCATTTAGACTTTGGTTATATAAAACAAAAAGAACTCTGACAGCTTATACAGAGTGCAATAGATAGGAGATGACATAGGTTGGAGACCTATACGGAAGCAATAAAAAATCTTTATAATATAACGGAGATTAAAGAGTATTTTAATTTTTCGAAGTTTGCTAGTTTTCTTTGTACGAATGACATCATGCCAATTCCGTATGAGACAGTTTCTTTCAAGAAAAACACGTATCCACTTACGGAAATTGTTCCTACGGGAGGGCTTGAGGATGATCGGGCAGCTGCCGAATTTATTTACATTATTGAATCTGGGATTGCTACGATGGAAAAGGAAGACATTGTTTTGGACATAAAAGCGAGCGATGATATTGTTGGTTTTTCAGATTTATTTACGTTTAATAGTTCTAACTACTCGTATAAAGTTATCTCGAATGTGATGAATGTTGTTAAATTTAATAAGGCGCATGTGGTCGACAAATTGTTGAATACACAAGAAGGCTATTTGTATCATTATAGCTATACGTTGCGAGAGCGGCAAAATCTAGAATTTAAAGAACGAATACGTCGTGAAAAAGCGGAAAGTAAAGTGGTTTTGGCGATACATCATTTGTTGGACAAACTAAACTTATTGAATGTAGAAAAATCTGATTTGTACACAGAATTCCCGATTACGATGGTAACGATGGCAAATTATGTGCATCTCAATGTCAATACAGTGTCTACCGTATTACACAACTTGATGAAGCTTGGCATAGTGAAGATAAATAATAAGCAGATATTTGTCAATATTGGGAAAATAAAATCCTACATTATCGATATTGAAAGACAATATTAATTTTTAAAAGAAAGGCGGTATAAAGCATTGTTTTATACATCGCGAAATTTACCGGTAGTATTGCAAAACAGGAAAATAGAGAGACGATATCGTATTTTTGACATCTTAGTGGCTTCTGTAGCTTTATGTGTGAGCGCTCCGATTTTACTTTTGGTGGCGATATGCATCAAGATATCGGACTGGAATGCGCCTGTATTTTTTAAGCAGCGGCGTATTGGGCGGCATGGAGAGGCGTTTATGATGTATAAATTTCGATCTATGCAGGTGGATGCGGAGAAGCAGAAGGGCGCGATACAAAGTCAGAATGAAATGTCTGGACCGATGTTCAAGATAGAAAATGATCCGCGTATTACGAAGCTTGGAAAATGGTTGCGCAAATTTAGTATTGATGAGTTTCCGCAATTTATCAATGTTCTACAAGGTGATATGAGTTGTGTAGGGCCGCGACCACCTTTGCCAGAAGAGGTTCAGGATTATGAGACGCATCATTTAGAGCGTCTTCGTGTGAAACCTGGGTGTACTGGGCTTTGGCAAGTCAGCGGGCGCAATCAATTGAGCTTTGAAGAAATGGTCGAGCTAGATATGGCGTATATTAAAAATCAATCAATAAGGCTAAACATCCGAATTTTACTACGGACCTTTAAAGAACTTTTAGGAAAAGGTATGTAATCATATTTAGATTTATTGCGAAATGGAAAGGAGAACGACATCAAGTGCACGCCAAACCTAATGTAAGAGAAAGGATCCTTTTCCTCAGTTTTTTTTTACTTATGTTATTTGCCCCGGCTATAGAGAATTTGACGTTTTTGCCCCTATCTCTTAATATCAACAATCTATTATTAGTCGTCATGTTGGCGTATTTATTTCTGATACAAATGCTACGGCCGACAGCGCTTTATCGAAAAGAATATTTGCTCTTGATGCTCTTGGCTCTGCTGCTCGGAGTGGGTGTGTTGGGCAACATGGAGTCTAGGCTTGGGAGTACGAAAGGCATGATACTGGATATTTGGAGTATTTTGAAGTGTTTCCTTGCTTATTTTGTGGGAAGGCTAGCTTTTAAAGAGGCGGTTTTTTCCGTGAATATGAGGCTCATTCAGAATGTGAGCAAGTTTATTTTAAGTGGGCTGTTCCTGTTATTACTCGTTAATTTGGTGATTCCTATTTGGCCTTCAACGGAATATCGGATGGGAATTACGACGCAATATTTGATTTTTCCGCATGCGACGTATTTGAGTGCAGCCAGTTTTTTTTGCATGGTATTGCTGGGATTGAAAAATGCGAGACGGAACATTCCTTTTTTGCTGATGGGTGCAACGCTTATTTTTTTTGCAGCTCGGAATAAGGGATTAATTTTTGTGGCTATTTTCTTCTTTTTACTCGTTTTGATGACGTTTCTTGAGAAGAAGAATATCAAGTTTATGTATTTGATTGGGCCTGCATCAATTTTGTTGCTCTTATTTTGGAATGTAATTGAGAGTCGGTTATTGTCATCGGAAACGTCGGCGCGGAGCTTGTTATTCCAAGGCGGATTTAAAATCGCGGATCGGTTTAAACCGCTTGGTTCCGGGTTTGGGACATACGGATCGGGAAGCTCAGTGAGTGAGTATTCACCGATTTATGATTGGTTACAATTTTATAAGACGTATGGGTTTACGAGGGATAATCCGCAGTTTTTGAATGATAGTTACATTGCGATGTTGATTGGTCAGTTCGGCTATCTTGGGCTGGCTGCTTTTGCAGGGATTGCTATTATTTTTTTGGTGCTAATCAGTAAGAAACGGGGAAATATTCAGTTGTTTGTCTTGATTTTATTCTTGTATTCGATGACTTCGATTGTGACAGAGCTTTATCTCACAACGAATTTAGGTGTCTTGGCGTTCTTTTTCATTGGTGCAGCGATGAATGAGACAGATGAAAATTTAAACGTAGAGAAGGAGTCATTATGGAAAGCACTATGACCATCAAAGATATTTTTGATGTATTGAAGAAAAATGTCCTGATTATTCTGGGCATCATGATTGTTTGTATGGGTGTGGCTTTTTGTTATTTTAAATGGTTTGTGGATCCGAAATATGAGGCGGTTTCGCAAATTTTAATTACGCAAAATGCACAGGATCAAAACTCTGCTGTTCAAAATTCGGAAATTCAAGCGAACATTCAAATGGTGAATACGTACAGTGTCGTCATTAAGAGTTCTAAGATTTTGGGCGATGCGGTGGAGCGACTTGGCGATGGAACGACGATGGGGGATTTGGCGAAGAAAATTACGGTGGATAGTGTGCAGAGTTCACTCGTGATTAATATTCGGGTGACGGATAAGGATCCCGAGCGTGCGAAATTACTTGTCAGGACGGTTACGACGAGTTTTCTGTCGATTACGCCAAAAATGATGAAGGTGAATAATATTGAGCAGTTAACGGATATTTATTCTGTTGCATCGGTTGGAGCTAGCTTGAAAGTGGGCGTCGCATTGGCGATGATGATTGGCCTTTTTATCGGGATTGTGATTAGTTTTTTACGGCGTTTTCTGGATGATCGTTTTAGAACAGAGGCTGAGATTATGAAGCGTTTGGATATTCCTGTTGTCGGTGTGATTGGAAATATTGAGGACAGCGAGTTTCAGGAGAAAAGTCGTTATCTGAGGAGGAGTAGAAAATGAGTGCAAGTAAGAGAAGGAGCGATCAGCGGAAACTTATCGTATACAATCAACCACTTTCTTCGTTAGCGGAGCAGTTTCGAATTCTGGTGGAAAATATCGAGTTGATGGGGCTGGATCAGAAAATTCATTCCATCTTGATTACATCAGCGGATCCTAATTCGGGTAAATCGCTTATTTCGAGTAATTTGGCGATCGCTTTTGCTCAGAAGGGTAAGAAAACGCTACTTTTGGATGCGGATTTGCGGAAGCCGACGATTCAGAATTATTTTGATGCGAGTCGTTCGGAAGGTTTGATGGGTGTGATGCGGAATAATGTGACATTGGATGAGGCGATGATTCGGACGGATATGGATGGGCTTGATGTTCTATGTGTGGGACTGACACCAATTAATCCTGCGAGTATTTTGGCGACGAAGCGGTTTGCGGAGGTTTTGGAGGAATTGAAGGGGCGTTACGATCAAGTTATTTTAGATACGCCGCCGATTTTAACGGTTGCGGATGCGCAGGTTTTGGCCCCGCATGTGGACGCGTCGTTACTCGTTATTCGAAATGATTATACGGTGACGGATCGCGCGAAGAAGGCGTCGGATCAGCTACGATCGAGCTCTAAGCAGTTTTTGGGTGCGATTTTTAATAATCAGAAGCAGAAGAAAGAACATTACTATTATAAGGAGCATTCGTGATGGAGTTAGTCAGTGTAGTTATTCCAACGCGACATCGTAAGGAACTTTTGGCGCGCGCGATCGAGAGCGTGATGCAGCAGACGTATTCGAATATCGAGGTTTGGGTAGTTGTAGATGGCGAAGATCCGGGTACGATGGCTTATTTGAAGAATTTAGGAAAAACGAGATTTCCAGTCCATTATGTGAAAACGAGCGGTATCGGCGGATCGGCTGCGAGAAATTTAGGTGTGGAAAAGGCTAGTGGGAAATGGGTGGCTTTTTTGGACGATGATGATGCATTTTTGCCGGATAAGATTGCCTGTCAGTGGGAGCAGTTACGGTATAGTTTGGATGATTTTCAGCTTTGTTTTTGCCCAGTATTGACGAATTCGCTGAAGAATCCGGATCTGTTTTTACCGATGCGAACGATGGATTTGAACGCGGAACCGTTGACAGTAGCAGAGTTTCTTTTTTGTAAAAAGGGGCGGCGAACGCTTGGGTTTATTCAAACGTCGACATTGTTCGGTACGCGGGATTTATTCCGGAAGATTCCATTTACAGAAGGATTGCTGAAGCATCAGGATTGGGATTTATTGTTGCGAATGGCGCAAGATGGCGTTCAATTTCACCAGTTGCAGGAGCCGAAAACACGATTTTATCGGCATCATGCACCAGCGATTGGCAACACGAATGCGTGGAGGTTTTCGGATGCGTGGATCAAACGAATGGAGATGTCAAAACTAGCACGAGATTATTTTACGCTCTCGATAATTTTACGAGGAGTGGCGAAGGATGTGACGTTAACTCGAACCGAAAAACGCAGTCATTTTAAACGAAGAATAGGTGCGATAACGTGGCGAAAAGGACATTATTTTCAGTTTTTACGCTTGATTTTTGTTAATTTCACTCGAATTTATATGTAAAAGGATGATAAAAATGAATATTACGGTGATTGGGGCCGGTTATGTAGGGCTTGTAACTGCAACTGCTTTAGCGAAGATTGGCCATCAAGTAATCTGTTTAGATAGAGATAAGAAGAAGATTGGGATGTTGAAAGTGGGGCGAGTACCTATTTTTGAACCTGATTTGGAAACATTAGTGGAGCAGGGGATAACTGCGGGTTGTTTACGGTTTACGACGAAGGGCAAAGAGGCGTTTTTAAGCCCGGATATTATTTTGCTGGCGGTTGGGACACCAGAGAATGCGGACGGTTCGGCTAATTTATCGGCGATTTTTGGAGCATGTCAGGAAATTGCGGATTCGGTTGGAAATCCAGTCATTGTTGGTGTGAAATCGACGGTTCCGGTGGGCACAAATGACAAATTAGAGACGTTTTTCAAAGCCCAGAACGCGCTCGTGGAAGTGGTTTCTAATCCAGAATTTTTATCACAAGGGACGGCGGTTCGAGATACGTTGCATGCGAACAGAATTATTATCGGGGCGGAATCGGAGGATGCGATGGCGCGGATGATGGAGATGTATGCGCCATTCCAGCAACCAATGGTAACGATGAAACGTCGGAGTGCGGAAATGGTGAAGTATGCGTCTAATGATTTTTTGGCGCTCAAGATTTCGTTTATTAACGATATTGCAAATCTCTGTGAGTGCGTCGAGGCGGATATCGATGAGGTTGTCGAAGGCATGAAATTTGACGAACGCATCGGGTATCAGTTCTTATCACCTGGAATTGGGTATGGCGGATCATGTTTTCCGAAAGATACGAAGGCGCTTCATTGGCTAGCGGAGGAATCGGGTTACACATTACGCACGATTCAAGCGGCGATTCAGGTGAATGAGAAGCAGAAATTTAAGCTGATTCAAGCGGCAAGAAAAGATATCGCACAACTCGCAGGCAAAAAAATCGCAGTACTTGGCGTGGCATTTAAGCCTGGAACCGATGATTTACGTGAGGCACCGGCCCTTCCGAATATTCAGTATTTGCTGGATGCAGGTGCGGAAGTTAGCGTATATGATCCTGTTGCTATGGGGAATGTGGCATTGATTTTTGGTAAGGCTATTCATTACAGCGCGAGTATGGAGGAATGCTTGGCTGATGCGGATGCGTGCTTTATTTTTACGGAGTGGGCGGAAATTCGTGAGATGGATTTGGCGCTATTTCAACGGATGAAGGATCGTAACGTTTATGATGGGCGTAATTGTTTTGACTTGGTAGACGCGAAAAAAGCGGATCTCAATTATTATTCCATTGGCCGTAAGAAGGTACAAAGGAGTCGGGTACGGTGACGTCGATTTCAGTTATTTTGCCAGTTTATAATGTAGCGAACTACTTGGAGCAGTGCTTGAACAGCTTACTTTCTCAGACGTTTCAAGATTTTGAGATTATTGTGGTGGATGATGGAAGTACAGATGGGAGTTCTGATATTTTGGCGGTGTATAACCAGATGATTCCTAAGCTGCATCTTTATACACAGGAAAATGCGGGGCTTTCTGCGGCTAGAAATATCGGCTTGCAACAGGCGACTGGAAAATATATTTACTTCTTGGATTCGGATGATTATTTGGAATTAGATACGTTTGAAAAATGCATGCAATTAGCGGAGAGTTATCAGTTGGATTTCGTGAAATTTGATGCGCAACCTTTTTCTGAAACGGGACAGGTGGGGTGGAATAGATATGATTCTAAGGCGGTTTTAGAGCCTCGGAGGTTGTATCAACTAGACGAATGGCTGGAAAAGCAGTATCAGCATTATAATTCGCCTGTCTGGTTATTTTTGATTCGGCATTCGGTTATTCGCGAAAATGGATTAGCTTTTCAAGAGGGGTTATTGCATGAGGATGAGCTTTTCACGCCGCAATTGTTCGCTGTTTCTAAGCGGATGATGTATCTGGATAAGGCCTTTTTCAATCGGAGATATCGGCGGGATTCGATTATGGGACAGGCCGGGCAAGGGAATGCGTCGCGTAGGTCAAAGCAGTGGATTGTGTTGGAGCTTCATGAAGAGGCAAAGCGAGCAACGGAAAAAAGTGTTCGGCGATTCATGTTGCACCGGCGAGACGTCTTGTACATGGAGACGCAATGTGGGCATCCGATACCATTAAAACGGCGCTGGCTACTCGATTTACGTGTATACTTGCGTCAACTGAAACAGAGATTGAGGAGAATGTAATGGAGGCAGATGCTAGTAAGAAAAGACTGTTTCGAAATACGCTGTACCTTTACATTTTGACGTTTTCTTCTTATTTTTTTAGTTTGATTACTGTGCCATATCAAACGCGGATTTTAGGGCCAGAGTTTTATGGGAAAATCGGTTTTGCCCTTGCGATGATGGTTTATTTCCGCTTAATCATTGATTTTGGTTTTATTTTATCAGCGACTGCGGATGTGTCGCAACACCGAGAGGATAGGCGGGAAGTTGCCAAAATTTATACGGCCGTAATGCGTGCCAAGATGTGGCTGACGGCGTGTAGTTTGCTCGTTTTGTTGCTGATATGTTACGCAATTCCAATGTTCAGACACGATTGGTTACTTTATCTACTAACCTTTTCATCCGTTGCGGTGAGCGCATTCTTACCGGACTTCTTGTATCGAGGTTTGGAGACGATGAAACGAATTACGGTGAGAACGGTCATCATTCAAGTGTTTTTTGTATGCATGGTTTTTATTTTTTTAAAAACACCGGAAAACTATTATTTCGTGCCTCTTTTCACGTTGATTGGCAATGCGGTGGCGCTACTATTTGCCGTACTTCATGTATCCAGGAAGCTCCAAATCAAGTGTGTGCCACTCGAGAAAGGCTATATGAAGCAAACTATTTTAAAGTCATTTCCCTTCTTTTTATCGCGAATCGCTGGGACTGTCTATCAAACGACGAACACTTTTTTTCTAGGATTAATCTACTCACCCGGAAGCGCGAAAGTTGGCATGTACGTGGCGTCAGACCGGCTGGTTGTAACGGCGAATACTGCTTTTTCTCCAATCGCGGATAGTCTGTACCCTTACATGGTGAAGTATCGTGATTTTCGATTGTTACGAAAAATAAGCGCGATTGTGATGCCACCGGTTATTATCGGATGTATTGTGCTAGGCATTTATGCGAATGAATTTATGGCTTTTCTTTTGGGAGCGGAGTTTTATGAAGCGGGTTCTATTTTGCGACTATTGTTGCCTATTATCGCGATGACGCCGCTGACCTACATGTTGGGATTTCCAACACTTTCGCCGATGGGGCTTGCAAAACATGCGAATATTTCGACCGTTGTTTCGGCAGTTGTTCAGGTTGTAGGAGTTACGATGCTATTTCTGACAGGCATTTTCAACATCACGACGCTTTGTATCGTTACCGTGATTTCTCAAAGTTGTGTGTTGCTTTATCGGGCACGAATCATCTGGAAAAATCGTCACCATTTTGCACGTAAGGAGTTAACAAATCATGATACAACAGATTAAACAAACAGCGCGCCTGCTGAAAAAAAGACTGGAATTCGGCTGTTTTTCCTATCATTATTGGCTACGACCTATTGAAAAAAATAAAATTGTAGTTTGTGCTTATTATGGTCGTGGCTACGCGGACAGTCCAAAAGCCATCGTGGCGGAACTTCTCCATCAAGGTTTGGATATTGTTTGGCTAGTTCGCGATGGGCAAGAAGAGACGCTACCAGCTGGTGTTCGCGCCGTTCGCTATGGTTCAAAGCAAGCAATTCGCGAACTGGCTACTGCAAAAATTTGGCTGGATAATTGCCGACAAAAATATAGTCCACCGAAAAGGAAACAACAAGTTTACTTCCAAACTTGGCATGGCTCACTGGCGCTAAAGAAAATCGAAAAAGATGCGGAGGAACAGTTGCAACTAGGCTATCTTGCTCGTGCGAAAAGCGACGCTAAAAAATGCGATTATATGATGGCTGGCTCTGATTTTTGCGAACGTATCTATGTTGAATCTTTTTGGTTTCGTGGGGAAGTATTGGCTAGTGGCACGCCAAGATGTGACGCGCTCTTAAAAATGGATATGGCATTAATCCAGCATGTAGCCGAGGCATTCGACTCCAAACCCATGACGAAATTTGCTTTATACGCGCCGACCTTTAGGCAAGGAGAGAATTTAACGGCTTATTTACACGATTTTTCAAAAGTACACGACGCGTTACAAAGCCGATTTGGTGGAGAATGGAAAATTCTTGTTCGACTGCATCCTAATGTTGCTAGGCTGGCAGAGCATATTAACTATGACGAAATTATTCTAAACGCAACGGATTATCCCGATATGCAAGAGCTGCTGGCCGTGTCAGAATGGCTCATCACCGACTATTCATCCAGCATGTTCGATATGGCGATTGCCGGGAAAAAAGTAGTGCTGTACACACCGGATTTGGATAACTACCTGAAAAAGGAACGAGCGATGTATTTCGATTTGAAAGAGCTCCCATTCCAACTTACTAAAACGCCAGAAGCGCTAGTCTCGCAAATGGAGCAGTTTGATGAAATAGATTATCATAAAAAACTCGCTATTTTTCGGCAACAAATTGGTTCCTATGAAACTGGAAATGCGTCAGTTATTGTGGCTAATAAAATAAAGGAAATCATGACAGAGGAGTAGAGTTATGGAAAAGCGTTTAGATTGGATAGACACAGCAAAAGGCATCGGGATATTCCTCGTTGTTTGGGGACATTTCTATGCGAGCGATGCCGTGAAAATCGTGATTTATGGTTTTCACATGCCGCTTTTCTTCTTCCTGTCAGGTTATCTTTATAAACAAACATCGATTGGATTCCTGTCATTTTTACGAAAGACGAGTAAGAAGTTATTATTCCCGTTTTTTATCTTTCAAGTAGCAACATTGCTCGTCGTCAACGGGATAGCGCTGATTGGTTCGCAACAATTATATGAAACGCCAGTAACACTTGTCACCCAGCTATTCTTTCTAGATGGTGAAGTAGGATTCAACACGCCACTTTGGTTTTTAGTCGTTTTATTCAATGTGGAAATGCTGTTTTACCTATTCGCCCGCTATCTGAAAAAAGGAAAATGGCTCGTGGTTATAGCAGTTCTCTTGCTCGCCTTCTTACTCAGTAGCCAAGTAAATGAACGATTCGCATTTGGCTTACACATCGTCCCACTAAGCTGGTTCTTCTATTATGCGGGTTTCCAATGCAAAGCGCAATCTGTATTCCGTTGGCAGCTATGTCAGCGAGGCTATATTATCACGCTAGGTGCTGTCTCGTACCTCTACACAGTCATTTACTTAAATCATAGCCAAATTGCCGGTTTTCGAAGCAATAACTTGGGGAATTTCTTCGTTTTTATAATCGGAGCACTACTAGGCATTTTCGTCCTGTGCCTCTTATGCCAAAAAATTGGGAAGTCTAAGCTATGGGGAGCATTCGGGCGAAATTCGCTGTTCATTTTTGGAACGCATTATTTTTGCCTGATTTTGTACGCCCACCTTATTAAATATATAACAGGCGATTTGGCACAGGCGACTTATCCTATCTGGATGACACTGGGCCTCACAATCATCGCTTTTGCTGGATACTCGATTTTTTTCAAAATCACTCGAAAATTAGGCATAGCACACTATTTCTTCATCAAATAAAAGACAAACATTCAAAAAAGGAGAACATCACATGTTAAAAAAACTTATCCTCTGTATTTCTATCATGTTATTACCATTTACCACAGGACTTGCGCCAACCGCGCAAGCCAGTGAAGAAAAGACGTTTGAGGAACAGTTTCCAGACCGGATTTTAGCAGAGAAAATAGCAACGATTTGCCAAAAGAAAGTGACGGACACCATTTCGCAAAAACAACTGGATAGCATCGGCTCCCTCATTATTAAAAATGAAAATCTGCACAGTATCGCAGGTATTGAGCGATTGACGAACATTACTGGCATCCAGATTACGAATACATCGTTGGAAGATTTAACGCCACTAGCTACCTTGAACAAACTAAAAGACTTGAACATTCCATACAATAAAATCAAGACCATCAAGGGAATTGGCAAACTTCCTGTACTTAAAAACCTCTACTTGCAAGGCAATCAGATTTCTGATATTCAGTCGCTAGAAAACACGAGCATGCGGAATTTGAATCTATACGATAATCAGCTAGCATCACTTGCAGGAGCAGAAAAAATGAGCGGCTTGACTCAGCTAGACGTTGGTAAAAACCGAATCAAGGATACGTCGCCCTTGACAACGCTCACCAATTTAACGATTTTGCGTCTAAATTCTAATCAAATCACAGATATCGCACCAATTAAATCACTCGTGAATCTAACGCGGCTAGAATTATTCAGTAATAAACTCCTTTCATTCCGGGAACTAGCGTCTTTCTCTAACCTGGAATTTTTAGATGTGACGGAAACGGATATGGAAGATTTAACGCCTGTTAGTCTGTTGAATAAGTTGAACTATTTGAAGGCCAACCGGAATAAGTTGTCTGATGTGAAGGCGGTGCAAGGATTGACAGGACTAAAATACTTGAATGTCGCGGAAAATCGGATTTCTGATGCGACGCCGATGCAATATTTGACCCAGCTGGAGGAGCTGAATATTAGTTACAACGTGTTTTCAGATATTAGCAGTTTAGGAAAGTTAAAAGAGATCAAGAATTTCTACGCGCAAGGCCAATCTATCGTTTTACCAGAAGGGGCAAAAGATCAGCCGACTGCGATTATCGTGAAGGATCGTCAAGGTGTAGCGGTAGAATTTTATGCGATGAGCTATTTTCACTATGATAATGCTACCAGCACGTTGACCTTTGATGCGAACGGAAAACATACGGTTCAATTCCAAAATGATGCGCTTGATTTTTCCGGTGTTATCCAGCAAACCATTGCGAATAAAGGGTTGACGACGCAGCTTAGTATTTTGGACAATTTCCGACTTGGCGATAAATATATTACGGGTGTCTACACGAATCCTGAAATTGTGAAAATGACGGTGAATATTAACGGGCAGATTTACTATGGCGGTGATGTAAAAAGCAATCACATGAAATACTATATCTATGATAGGAATTTGAAGAAGCAGGATAACGTAACGATTCAGCTCTACGATAAGACGGGCCAGCTACTCGAAAACTACACGCTGAAAATCGAGGATAAAATGACGACATCTACCAAATGGAAAAACAGTGAGGTCGCGTTCTTTGGCGACAGTATCACGCTTGGCTTGCGGGCGAATATTGCTTTTCCAACGCTCGTGCAGAAAAACTTATTATTGCCCAGCATTCAAAACTGGGGTGTCAGCGGTGCTTCCCTTGCGCAGAGTTCGGGCCAACTTTCTTTAATGAGCAAGATAAATAGCACGAATTATGAGGCCATCACGGATGTTGTTTTATTTGCAGGAACGAATGATTTTGCCTACAATATCCCACTTGGAACGCCGCAGGGCACGGATGTGAAGACTTTTTATGGTGCGCTAAATACCAGTGTACAGAAATGGAAAGCTAGTAATGCCAATGTTTATTTCGTAGGGCCGATGTGGCGAGCGCGCTTCAGTGGTAGTGATACGCGAAATAGCGATCAATATCCTAATGACATCGGGGTTTACCTTTCGAGCTACAATGAGGCGATGCGTGACGTTGCCAAGCGCAATAACATCCCATTTTTAGATTTATATGCGGAAAAAGATACGTATAAAGGAACATTGGAAGATGGTTTGCATCCGAATAATACTGGTCAATATTATCTAGCTGATCGGGTTTCAGAGTTGTTGGGACGCTAGCCTAAGTAATGATTCGAAAGGGGAAAATCATGAAGGATACCATTTCTAAATCAGGCTATAGGAAATTAAAACTGTTGAATTACCTTTTGTTTAGTGAGGATAGAGTGCAAAAGAAATATTTGGCCAATCGGTTGAGTATTTCGGTTCCAACCCTTGAAACCTATGTGCAAGAAATCAATGAGGATTTGGAAGACTTTGTGTTTATTTCGAATGAGGACAAGCGCTATTGCTTAACACGAAGGCAAGATATTAATTTCGATACGTTGACGGCGTTCATGATTAAGCATAGCTTTTCGTTTGATATTATTATCGCCACGTTGCGTGGGCAGGAAAAAACGGTGAATAGTTGGCTTGAGGAAAGGTTTATGAGTAGGACGGCTTTTTATGGAAAGCTAAAGGAACTAGATAATTTGCTAGCGCGAAGTAACTTGATTCTAGAGAAAAACCCGATTTTTATTGCGGGAAATGAGCTTAATATTCGCTTCTTTTACGTGCATGTTTTGGCCAAAGCTTTTCCGATTACTGGTTGGATTATTCAAGATTTTTCCTATGAGGATTTTGAGCCATTTATTCAGAAACTAGAAGATCAGCTAGGCATTTATTTTTCGCCGAGTACGCGTGTGGAATATGCGATTTCGCTCGGTGTGATGTTGACGCGTTTTCAGCATGGGAAATTCGTTCAATTAGACGCGTACCAGAGGAAATATTGGGAGGAAGCGGTTCGTTATTTTCAGGTGCCTCAATTTGATTTCAGTGATTTGGAGAAATTAGTCGATACACCGATTCCTGATTTAGAGCTGTATTTGCTGTTTTTATCGCATTTCTTAGTACCTTTTACGTACTACGATAGGAAAAAAATCACAGAAAGACTATCACAGGAAGTCGTTTATTTAAAACCATTGCGCGATTTAGTCGAGACTTTAGTGAACTTTTTCTTTCATGACAAGCCATACAATACAGACATGTTGAAAGTGTACCTGCTCAATTTTCTTGTGCGTTTCGTATTCGTTGGAAAAATTACCGATTTGCTAGACATTAACTATTTCTCTAAAAAAATATCGCCAGTGATATTTTCGAAGGCGAGAGTGGATGAAAAAGTAAACCGATTATTGAAAACAACGGATTACGGCGTGTTGAAGAATAACCGGGCGACAATTAGTCAATATGCCTTTGATTTATTCAATGTTTTCATGCTGGACAAGCAAAAAGAGGCGCAGCTAACGATTAAAATTGTCGCGAAGAACGGAAGCATTTGGGAGGAATACCTCAAAACCATTTTGCGAAAAAGGTACCCTACGAATGCTATTACTTTTTCGAATGATTTAGAATCTAAGGAACATTTGCCGCAGTATGACTTGATTATTAGTGATTTTCCGATTGAAAATAATTATGGTTGCCCGCTGCTTACGTGGAATTTCCCACCGACAAAAAAAGAATTAGAAGGCTTGGAGTCTTTTTTGAAACCAGTGTGAGAGGCCTAATTTTCCCAAAACGACAAGGATGGAATGAAATAATTTTGGAAGAAAGGTGAAGGAAGCTATGAAAATAACAACAATTGGTTTGGGGTATATTGGATTTCCGACTTCTGTTCTATTCGCGATGCATGGGCATCAAGTGATTGGTGTGGATGTGAATCGGCGAGTGGTGGAAATGCTGAGTCGAGGGACAGTGCATATTGAGGAGCCTGGTTTGCAGGAGTTGTATCAGGAGGCGCGAGTGCTGGGGAATTTTCAAGTTTCACAGACGCCGAGCGCTTCGGATGCTTTTATTATTGCGGTGCCGACACCGAATAGAGATGATGCGTATAAATCGTGTGACCTTTCTTATGTGAAAGCCGCGATTACAAGCGTGGTACCTTATTTGAAAAATGGTGATTTGCTGATTATCGAGTCGACGATTGCGCCGCGGACGATGGAGGATGTTGTGCGACCGATGATTCAGGCGGCTGGTTTTACAGTTGGCGTCGATGTGTACTTGGCGCATTGCCCAGAGCGGGTTTTGCCAGGAAATATTGCTTATGAATTAGTGCATAATCCGCGCATTATCGGTGGTGTGACGCCAGTTTGTACAGAAAAAGCGAAGAAGTTGTACGCGAGCGTTGTGCAGGGTGCGCTCATTTCCGCTACGGCGAGTGAGGCTGAGCTGAGCAAATTGATGGAAAATACGTTTCGTGACGTTAATATTGCGTTAGCAAATGAGCTCGCAAAAATTGGCGGTGACCTGCAAATCGATGCATTAAAGGTCATCGAAATGGCGAATTATCATCCTCGGGTGAATCTACATGCGCCGGGGCCAGGTGTCGGTGGGCACTGCTTGGCGGTTGACCCGTATTTTGTGGCAGCAGCTGCGCCAAGTTTTTCACCACTTATTCAAACAGCGCGAGGGATTAATACATCGATGCCACATTATGTGGTGAGTCTGACGGAGAAATTGATGCAAGATGCACCGACGCAGAAAATCGCGGTTTTCGGACTCGCCTATAAAGGAAATATTGATGATACGCGTGAAAGTCCGGCGATGAAAATTGTGGCGTTGTTAGAAGCGCAAGGCTTTGAGGTAGCGAAATATGATCCACACGTGGCGATTGGTTGCTTGACTATGAAGGAGGCTTGTTCTGGTAGCTCTTTGATTTTAGTGCTGACGGATCATTCGGAATTTGTCACGATTAGCGAGGAAGCAACGGCGTGTATGGCGCTACCTCATCTTTTGGATACTAAAAATATTGTGAAAAGAATGGCGCCAAATGTGAATTATATGAATTTGGGCAATGTGTATCATTATACGAAAAGCTGTTAAAATACCGAAATGAGGTTAAAAAGTATGCGCATAAAATTACTAGGTAGTAGGTTAGATGCCTTGACGATGGAGGCCACAGTCGTGAAGGTAGAGCAAATTATTAAAGCACAAATACCGATGCAGCATGTAGTTATCAACGCCAATAAGATTAATTTAATGCAAAAAGATGCCAAGTTACGAGCGATTGTAAACAGTTCGGCGCTTATCAATGCGGATGGAGCTTCTATTTTGGTAGCGGCAAGAATGTTGAAACTGAATGTCCCAGAACGCGTTGCCGGCATTGATTTGATGGATGAAGTGTTGAAGCTAGCGGATAAGCAACGATACCGGGTCTTTTTCTTTGGCGCAGCACAGGAAGTCGTAGCTGAAGTTGTTGCGCAGAGCCATAAAAAATATCCAAACATCCAGATAGCAGGTTATAAAAACGGTTATTTTGAAGAGCATATGTCAGGGGAAATTGCAGATGATATCCGCGCGAGTAAGGCGGATATTGTCTTTGTCGCGTTTTCGAGCCCGAAAAAGGAGTTTTGGATTCATGAGCAGCTGGAACGTATGAATGCCCCGTTTGTGATGGGAGTCGGTGGAAGTTTTGATGTGATTGCGGGCAAGACGAAGCGGGCTCCACGTTGGATGCAAAAAGCAGGTTTGGAATGGTTTTACCGATTTTCACAGGAACCTGTACGAATGTTCGAACGCTATATCAAAGGGAATTTTATATTTTTAAGACACATCCTACAAGCAAAAAAAGAAAGCAGGAATACAAAATGCGAATCTTAATGATTGGGCCGGACGCCAAGGCAAAAGGCGGTATCGCGACGGTAATCGCGAATTTTAAACAACACTTCCACTCGAAAAATCATGAAATAAGCTTTTTAGTGACGTGGCAAGAAGGCTCAATAGTGACGCGAATGAAGACGACAATTTCTTCTATTTTACGAATTAGATCACGAATCCGTCGCGAAAATATCGATATCGTACATGTGCATATGGCTCAAGACGGCAGTTTTTTTCGGAAGGCATTGCTCCTTTTGCAAGCAAAGAAGGAGTGCGCGGTAGTTTTACACATACACGCCTCTCAATTCGATGTTTTCTACGATAAGAGCCACCCGTTGATTCAGAAATATATACGTTATATTTTAGGTGAACCGGATAAAGTGGTAGTTCTAAGTAAAGAGTGGGCACGGTTTTACAACGGATTGACGAAAGTTCCTGTGAGTATTATTGAGAATGCGGTCGAGATGTCGCCAAGGAACTGTTACAAAGTTGACGCCAAAAATATTGTGATGTTTGGCCGAATCGGCGAGCGGAAAGGCAGTTATGATGTACTAAAAGTTGCCACAACCATTGGACGAAAATTCCCCGATGTTCGTTTTTATTTATATGGAGACGGCGAATTGGACAAAATGGCGGCACAAATAACTGAAATGAACGTAGAAAATGTCATTCTTGGTGGTTGGGTAAAGGAAGCTGAAAAAGAAAAAATTCTACAAAACACAGTCCTTCATGTTTTACCCTCCTATCACGAAGGTCTCCCAATGGCGATTCTAGAAACAATGGCATACGGCATTCCCAATTTGAGCACAACAGTCGGAGGTATTCCCCAAGCGATTCGCCATAAAAAAAACGGTATCCTAATAGAAGCAGGCGATATAGCCAGGTTAGAATCAGAAATTACGCAGTTTTTAACCGATGAGACAATGCGCAGTCACTACTCGAAAGCCGCATTCGAAACTATAAAAAGCCGATTTTCGATGGATGCCTACCAGCAAAAATGGGAGTCATGTTATTTTAGTATGCAGAAAAGGGTGTGACATGTCACTAAATTGTCATATAAAGGACGTGCTATATCTACCTCATCTGAAAAAGTCTTAGTTTATTTTGATAAACTAAATCTTGGTGGTAAAAGGGTAGCTTTTTTCAAAGTAAGGAGATTAAATTTCGTGATTTTTTTAACTTTTTTAAAAAAAATGAAATATCCTAGTTTCAGCCAACTGATGATCTATACTAAGGTTAAGCAAGACAAAAACTAAACGAAAGAGGTTGATTTAAATGACAAAGAAAAAAAGTATGAAGAAGATGTTAAACGTATTGACGGCCAAGGCGATTATTGTATCAAGTATTAGTGGAGCGGTACTAACACCCTCTTTAACTGCACTAGCAGCAGAAGATCAGAATGTAATTGGAACAGCGAGCACAGGAACACAAAGTGATAGTTTACTAAACTTTAATTGGGAACTAGATAGCACAAATAAATTGAAATATTGGCTTTCACAAGGAGCAACAACTGCTTTCACGAATACCGATGTGTATACGAAGGTTGGAAATGTATACACCACTTCGGATGGATTTAAAACAATAACTGTAAATAGTGATAACTCATTTACATTATCTAGTACGAAGCTTTCTCATACGATTGCACAAAATGTAGCTACTGAAATAGGCAAAGAGTATACTATATCTACACGTGTGCAGCAAAGCGCTATGCCTGCACAAGATGGTGCACAATTGATCGTAGGAGATAAAAAAATTGTGCCGACAAGTAAAGACGAACTAGTAAGCTATACGTTTGTAGCGACTTCTACCTCAACAAAAATTAGCTTTGTAAATCAAAAGAACGGTGTTGGAACACGTACAATTACATTTGGCGATATCTATGCCGGAAAATCCGAGGCACAGTTAGAAAAAGATAGTGCGGCCATCAATGCACGTGCAGCAGTCAACAATCTTTTTGAAAATCAAGATCCAACTGGCCAAATTCGTGCAGATTTAACGCAAGCAGAAATTGATGCGGCTCAGAAATTAATTTTCCTTGTAGCTTCAGCAGCAGAAAGATTACCGATTGGCGACGACCTAAAAAAAGCACAAACACAGCTTAACGAGCGCAATGCACAAAGTAAAGCAGAACAAGAAGCAGCAGAAAATGCAGTTAAAGCGCTATTCAATAACAATGACGTAGCTGGAACAATCAAAGATACGACAGATCAAGCAGCAATCGACAATGCAAAAGAGTTAGTGGTTATAGTGAAAGATGCAGACAAAAAAGCTGAGCTAGAATCTCAAATTGCAGAAGCACAAAAACAACTAGATGCAAACGCGGGAGAAGCAGCAGAGCAAGCGCGTCAAGAAGCAGCAACAAACGCAGTCAAAGAACTTTTCAATAATAATGACGTAACGGGAACAATCAAAGACGCGACAGATCAAGCAGCAATTGACAATGCTAAAACAGCTGTAGAAGCAGTCACAAATCCAACTAAAAAAGCAGAACTAACAGCACAACTAGATGAAGCACAAGACCGATTAAACATTCGAATTGCAAAAATTGGTGTTAGTCAACTTTTCAATAATAATGATGTAACAGGCACAATTAAAGACGTTGTGACACAAGCCTATATTGATGCTATCCAAAACCTTGTAAATGAAGTATCGAACCCGGCTGAAAAAGCAAAGTTACAAGCAGACCTAAATAAAGCCCAAGCACAACTAGATGCAAAAGGTGAAGCCACAGAAGACTTAGTACGCCAAGAAGCAGCATCGAATGCAGTCAAAGCCCTATTCAACAACGACGACGTGACAGGAGCAATCAAAGAAAGCACAGACCAAGATGCAATCAACAAAGCAAAAGAACTAGTAGCGGCAGTAACAAACGCAGCGAAAAAAGCAGAATTAGAAGCACAAGTAACAGAAGCACAAAAGCAATTAGATGCAAAGACAGAAGCGGTAGCAGAACAAGCCCGCCAAGAAGCTGCTAAAAAAGCGGTGGAAGAACTATTCAATAACAATGATGTCACAGGAACAATCAAAGAAGATACAACCCAAGATGCAATTGATAAAGCAAAAGAACTCGTATCGACCTTGACAGACACAGACAAAAAAGCAGAGTTAGAAGCACAAATAGCAGAAGCACAAAAACAACTAACAGACAAAGAAACCAAAGTAGAAGTAAGAGGAAAAGGCAACACGTTCATCTTGCAACAAGATCGCTACCTGACAGGAACATACACTGGTGACGTAGCATCAATGAGCGTAGAAGTAAACGGTAAACTTTACTACGGTGGAACAGTTAAAAATGGCGAATTCAGTTTCTATGCCTTAGACAAAATTGCATCAGTAAGTGATAAAGTCATCATTAACTTGCACAGTGCAGACAAAACAATCCAAGCATCATTCCCAGTAGTAGTAAAAGAAGCAACAAAAGTAACACAAAACGCCTTCAAAGTGAAAGATTCCTACATCACAGGAACATTTAACAACTCCGACATCACTAAAATGGGTATCGTTGTAAACGGCAAAGCATACTGGGGCGGAACAGTTGCAGATGGTGAATTCAAGTACTATGCCTTAGACAAAATTACTAGCGCAACAGATGAAGTCGTATTAAATTTCTACAGTGCAAACAACGAGTTAATTATCTCGAAAAATCTTGTTATCACGGCACCAGTTGTAACATCAGGTGACATTACATCTGCAAGCCTAGCAGTTGGAGACAAGAACATCGTTGGAACTATCACAGGCGACATTAAGAGCTTCGGCGTGACAATCGACGGCACAACATACAACGGTGGAACAATCGCAGCAGACGGCACATTCAAGTTCTATGTATCCGACAAGAAATTCACAGCAGACAGCGTTATTACAATCGTTGGTTACGACAAAGCAAAAAATGTATTATCAGAAATGAACCTCGTAGTTTCTAAATAAGCAGACCTAAAAAGGCGATAAGAGCTATCAAATCCAGCTTCTTATCGTCTTTTTTATGCCTAATAATCTATTTTATTTTGTAAAATATCACATAAAATTCACAAACAACGACACTCACATCTGGGTAGAAAGGAAAACGACCTGAAATTTTTGTTAAAGTGAACTTAGCCACAAAAGTGAGCTAAATTAAAAGATTAAGAGGAGACAGGACATGATTTTTAGAACACAGATTACCAAGAAAATTTTAGCAACATCTGCAGCATTAGCCATTTTAGGAGGAGCGATTGTTACACCGGTCAATGTACTATCAGTAGCAGCTGCACAAACAACAGTAGATCCAATGGAATTAGCAGTCAGCCAAAATGTACAAGCATTGTTCAACAACAATAATGTAGCAGGAACTATCAAAGCCGAAACGACCCAAACTACAATCAATAGCGTTAAGACTACGATAGCATATGTCTCAAACGCAACGAAAAAAGCAGAATTCACAGCACAAGTTGCAGAAGCTCAAAAACAACTTAACGAAAGAACATCTGAAAAACAAGGAAGAGCAGCAGTAAACCAACTTTTCAAAAACAATGATCCAAGCGGTACAATCAAGGATGGGCTGACACACTCATATATCGATGGGATGGAAATGATTGCAAGTTTTGTAACAAATCCAACTGTACGAGCAGAATTACAAGCAGATATTGCTAACGCTCGTGCACAAGTTGATGGAAAAACAGGCGGAGAAAATGCAGCAGAGCTAGCACGTCAAGAAGCGGCGAAAAAAGCAGTAGAAGGCCTTTTCAATAATAACAATACAGCTGGCACAATCAAGGAAAATACAGATCAAGCAGCAGTAGATAGTGCGAAAAAATTAGTAGCGCTAATCACAGATACTACTAAAAAAGCAGAGCTAGAAGCAGCCATTGCCAAAGCACAAACTCAAGTAACGGAAAAAGAAACAGCAGTATCCGGAACAGTAGATGCATTCATGCTAAAAACTAGCCGTTATATTACTGGAACATACGCAGGCGATATCACATCTATGAGTTTAGATGTGAACGGAAAACGTTACTACGGCGGTACAGTGCACAATGGTACATTTAATTTCTACGCTTTAGATAAAATTTTCAATGTAAATGACGTTGTTGTCGTGAATTTACACGGTGCCGATAAAGCTATCAAGACATCTTTAACAGTTACAGTGAAGTAATGCCCAATGAAAATGATTTTTCTGTTAACAATCCAGTATACCATTTAACTTTACTCTCTACTTTGTTAGTATATGTCCAGTCACTAGATTGTCATATAAAGTATGCACCATATCTACCTTATCAGAAAAAATCATGATTTATTTTGTGATACTAAACCTTGGCAGTAAAAGGGTAGTCCTTTTCAAGGGGAAGAAATTAAATTTCGTATTTTTTTTAGTTTAAAAAAATTATGAAATATCCTAATTTCATCCAACCGATGCTCTATACTAAGGTTAAGCAAGACAAATACTATTGAAAGAGGTTGATAAAATGGGAAAAAATATGTTAAGAAAAGTAATGAATGTTATGACAGCTACGGCTATAATTGGATCAGGGGTAGTAGGTGGTGTAATCGCGCCATTGTCAACTACACAAGCACAAGCGAGTGTGATGCATGAATTAGATTCTAAGTGGACTTCGTATAAATTCCTAAATGCGAATGGAGGGGCTGTTTCTGAAGGTGGCGCTACTCTGAATAACTCCCTTATTAAACTTACTCAGTCAAATGGCTATTCATATGGTCGCGTACTAGTCAATTCTAAAAATAATTTAGAAGCAGGAAAGGAGTATGAAATATCCTATTCTACAAAAGCAACGACAACTGTCGCAAAACATTCCGTGGATGCTCGCGTTTCTCTAGGAACTTTATCCGCAGGAGGACGGATACTTTCTTCTGGAGCCAAATTTAAAATGACTGCAGGTTCATTAATCATGCTAGATGTAGCAACAAAGAACTCGGCAGGTACAATTACTAATTATAACTTTGACGTAGAGATCAGTGGTTTAACGATTCAAAAAACACAAGCCCAATTAGAAAAAGATGCGCTTGAAGAGGCGAACAGCGATAAAGTAGCACAAGATAATGCACGTGAAGCTGTCAATAACCTATTCGAAAATAAGAACCCACAAGGACTAATCACAGCGGATGTGACACAAGAAAGCATTGATAAGGCAAAAGAACTTGTTGACAAAGTAATGGACCCGACAATAAAGGCAGAGCTTGAGGCGTATATCACAGAAGCCCAAAAACAAGTAGATGCCAAAACAGCGGAAACAGCAGCCGAAGAAGCCCGCCAAGAAGTGGCAACAAATGCAGTCAAAGAACTTTTTAACAATAATGATGTCACAGGAACGATCAAAGAAAGTACGAATCAAGAAGCCATCGACAATGCAAAAGAGCTAGTAGCAACTATCACAGATGCAGGCAAAAAAGCAGAATTAGAAGCGCAGATAGTAGAAGCGCAAAAACAACTGACTGATAGAGTTACAGGAACAGGTAACACATTTACTTTAAAGCAAGATCGCTATTTGACAGGAAACTACACTGGTAATGCAACCGCGATGAGTGTTGATGTAAACGGCAAACGCTACTATGGTGGTAAGGTTAAAGATGGCGCATTCAGTTTCTATGCCTTAGATAAAATCGCGAAAGAAACAGATGAAATTATTGTGAATCTTCATGGTGTTGACAAGTCTATCAAGACAACTTTCTCAGTAACAGTAAAGTCTTTGAAGAAGGATGCCGCAACAACATCCGCAACATTCACGATGGGTGAGAAGAACATTGTAGGTACAGTCACAGGCGATATTAAAACATTCGGAGTTACAATCGATGGCACGCTATACTACGGTGGCACGATTTCACCAGATGGCACCTTCAAATTCTACGCATACGATAAGAAAATTAAAGTAGACAGCGTTGTTACAATCGTAGGTTACGATGCCTCAAGAACCAATGTACTATCAGAAGGAAACGTAGAGATTTTAAAATAGAAAACCAATTTCTATAGCAACCGAGGTGATAAGGAATTCGTAATGGGTTTCTTATCACCCATGTGTGATGTGCACCGCAAAAGTTAGACCAAAAATCTAGCTCTTGGGGTTTTTTATTATCGCAAAATATGATGCAGCATTTAAAGTTTATGTAGTACAAGAATATTTAATTGGAAGAAAAAATGATGGAAGATGGCGTGGAGGAACTTACGAGATCAATGGAGAGCCTTTCATTGACGAATAAACTAAAGAAAGTAAAAAAGAAATAGATGACAAGAGAACAACAGTTAGAACAAGAAAATGAGTTACTACGAGCGGAGCTCGCCTTCATAAAAAAGCTCCGAGCTTTTGGGGGAAATATTTCGATCCACCTGCTAAAATTCAAGTCCGAATCATCCGGGTGCTTCGGCAAAAATTCCGATTAACGCTACTCTTGAAAATCACTGGTATGACTAAGTCTACGTATATGTATTGGCAACACTAATTAGACATGATACCATCGAATGATGATTTAGAAACAGTCATTCAGTCTATCTATGAAGAGAATAACCACGACTACGGATACCGTCGTATTGGCTTAGCTGTAAAAAGCGCGACATCGTAGTGAATCATAAAAAAATACTAAAAATAACTCGAAAATTAGGCCTCCTATGTACAAAATATACGCGTAAATCCAGAACGAAATACCGTACATATAAGGAAAAATTGGCTGGCTTGAGTCCGGTAGAGTACCGTCTTCAGGTCAGCCAAGAAGTCTAATTAAATTTGGTCCAACTTTTGGGGTTCAGTACAAATAGATTGTAGTGCTTTAAAAATTCCTTAGCGGGAGTGTAAAATAAACTGTGTAAATAATGAATCTTAGTTCATTGTTTATACAGTTTTTCTTTTTTGATACAATGA